>JAOULS010000096.1 GCA_029881895.1 Cyclobacteriaceae bacterium
AAAAAAATAATATCCCCTTTAAAATACTCTTTAATCAAGTTAACAAAAGATCGTTACTTCATAAAAGAATAATAAAACTGACCAGAGAAAAGTATAATGGAAGAACTTTAAACCATTATGTTAGAAGTAACGTTTCTTTGGCAGAAGCTTTTGATGAAGCAAAAAACATATTTCACTATAAAAATGAAAGTTTAGGAGCCCTCGATTTTGTTGATTTAGCTGCCGAACTAAGTGATTACATATAATATGCTAAAATTTAGATGAGTTTACTAATTTTTAGTTAAGGTACTACAATGACTCATTTATGGTGATATTCCCCAGTACCATGAACACATAGGATTACCTAGGGTCTGCCGAAAAATACGAAAAATATTATTACGCTTACATTGCGGTAGTTTCACAGTATATTATTTTTTAGTAGGTGTACGGTTTTAGAATCAAATTTCCTAATACCCTTGCATTCAATGTGTTGATAAAGTGATGTTTTTTCATTTGCCACAGGTACTTCATCTACTTCACGAGCTTCAGTTCGAAATATAAGCATA
Source organism: Cyclobacteriaceae bacterium (assembly GCA_029881895.1). Taxonomy (GTDB): domain Bacteria; phylum Bacteroidota; class Bacteroidia; order Cytophagales; family Cyclobacteriaceae; genus JAOUKH01. The sequence goes on from JAOULS010000096.1 coordinate 546, forward strand.
TGTCTTCACTTCGCCCGTTCGTATTTAAGGCACTTGTGGCTTTTTCAGCAGACCCTACCTACATATGTAATTTAATTTTTTTGAAAAAAGAGTTAGTTCCTATTTTCTATAATTCCTTAAGTGATAAGGCGTATAAATTCTGTAATAGGATCATAATGTGGGTTTAGAGGTGTTTCTATATCGCTAAGATGGTAATATTTTTTTTGTAGGAACTGTTTTATTTCAATATACGTACTAATGGTGGTTGATAGGTTGTTTTTTTTTGAATCTTGTGCAAATTATAACAATTGATGTCACGGATAAGATTTTTATGATAGTGTAAGTACCCGATATAGTAGAATGATTCATTTTGAATGAACGCTGTTTATGAGTAGATGAAATAGCGACTGATATTTATCATACACCCTGTTGAGGAGCGTCATGAATATTGTCATTAATAAAGATTAAATTAATGTAGTTAAATAGGAAAGATTATGTTCACTTCTAATTTTTTTATCGACAATTCTCAGCTCAATTTTGGGAAGCATTTCACACATAAATCATTATTAAAAAAAGGTGATAGAAAAAGGTTTGAAAAAGTAATTGAGGCGGTTGCAATATTTAAAAGACACAATAAAAATATAGAAAAAAGTCGTGTCTCCATGTACCGCTCATTAGGTCTATTGTTAGCCATGGCACTAGTGGTTTTTGCGTTTGAGTGGAAAACGTATGATACAGAAGAGAAAGTAACGATAAGTCTTATTGAAACAAATACAAATGAATTATTAGATATTCCAGTTACCGTTCAGCCAACACCACCGCCACCGCCTAAATTAATGGCAGTAAATATAGTTTCTATCCCAAAAGAAGAAGAAATAGAAAATGAAATAGAGATAAATTTTGACATTGAAACCAATGAAGAAATGGTTATTGAGGAAATGATTTATGATGAAGTAGAAGAAATAGAAGAAGAAAAAGTAGATGAGGTGTTTTTAATCGTAGAGAAAGTTCCTGTACCTGTAGGAGGTTTGTCAGCATTTTATAAATATGTAGGGGAAGAAATTAATTATCCTAGTGCAGCAATAAGAGCTCGGATTGATGGAAAGGTATTTGTCCAATTTATTGTTAATAAAGATGGAAGCTTAAGCGATTTTGAAGTGGTAAAAGGAGTAGGGTTAGGTTGTGATGAAGAGGCTGTGAGAGTACTAAAAAAAGCACCCAAATGGATACCTGGAAAGCAGAGAGGAAAAAATGTTAGGGTAAAAATGGTGTTGCCAATACATTTTATAATCAAGAGCAGATAAACATCTATATAATTTAGTTAATTATATAGATGTTTTTATTTGAAAATAATTTAATGTTGGTGTCCTTCTGGTCCGTGTACATGACCATGTTCAATTTCTTCTGTAGTCGCTTCTCGAACATCATTAATTTCACCTTCAAAATATAAGTCCATCCCTGCCATGGGGTGGTTAAAATCAATTTTTACATGTTCTTCTGTGATTTCTAAAACAAGACCTTGCATCGCATTACCATCTTTATCGTTTAGTGGCACATAGTGCCCTACTTTTACAGGTTCTGCTAATTTACCATCAACCATAAATATGTTTATTGGCAAGTCTGCTATTTGTTCTTCATCTCTATCACCGTAAGAATCATCACTTTTAATTGAAAAACTAAATTGATCGCCTTTCTTTTTACCATCCAGGTTTGTTTCAAATTCAGGTAATACCTGCTTAGACCCAAACAAGAATACATACGGATTACTTGTTTTTACTTCTTGCATTAATTCACCCTCTTTATCGTTGTGGTGAAGGTTGTATATAATGCTTACTACTTTGTTATTGTTTATTTCCATGCCGCAAAAATAATAGAATTACTTTAGAAGTTATCACAAATTATATCAGGAATTACAAATGAATATTTTCTTTCAACTACGTTAAATTCTAGCCTGATAGGTAAATAGTTCATAGTATCGCCCCTCTTTTGCGATAAGTGCATCATGTGTGCCCTGTTCGAAAATTTCACCTTTTTCGATCACTAAAATTTGATTGGCTTGGCGAATAGTGCTTAGCCGGTGTGCGATTACAAAAGTGGTTCTTCCTTTCATCAATTCCTTTAAACTGTCTTGAATGTAGGTTTCACTTTCAGTATCTAAGTTAGAAGTTGCTTCGTCTAATAAAAGAATTTTAGGATTAGCCAAAATAGCTCTTGCAATCGCTACTCGCTGCCGTTGTCCTCCAGATAATTTCACACCTCGTTCACCAATTACAGTATCTAGTCCCTTTTCAAAACGGTCTGTAAATTCATGTACGTGAGCTCCTTTTACTGCATTTTCAAGTTCACTTTCTGTAGCATCAGGTCTAGGGAACAAGATGTTCTCCCGAATAGTGCCTTCAAATAGAAAGTCATCTTGTAATACCACACCCAAATGTTTGCGGTATTGCTCTAGTTTAATTTTCGAAAGATCGATGCCATCAATAGACACTTTCCCACTAGTGGGGTTGAGGAAAGAAGCTGCTAAGCCTGCTATCGTACTTTTTCCTGAGCCTGAAGTACCAATTAATGCTGTTACCGACCCTGAAGGCGCATTGAACGAGATGTTGTGCAGCACTTCTTTTTCTTCTTCGTACGCAAAAGAGACATTGTCAAAAACAATATCTCCTTTAAGGTTGTTCAGTGCCTCTGTTCTAATAGCTTCATCATCTTCAGGAGACATATTCATTAACTCTTCTGTACGATCTAGTCCTGCGAATGCTTCGGTTAATTGGCTACCTATATTACTCATTTGAACAATCGGAGCAATCATAAACCCTAAATAGAGTGTGAAAGATAAAAATTCGCCAAAAGTAAGATCGTCATTCATTATCATATATCCACCAATTCCCATTATTCCTGCTGAGGCTAATCCAAGTAGGAGTGTGGCAGAACTTGTAACGATAGCCGTAGAAGTAAGGCTTTTCTTTACATTTTCATAGAGACGTTCCACACCCTTTTCAAACGTTTTGTTTTCTTGCTCTTCGGCATTAAAGCCTTTTATTACGCGTACACCATTTAGCGTTTCGGTTAATCTACCTGTAACTTCAGCATTTATTTTACTGCGCTCTCGGAATATAGGACGAATATACCCAAAAGCTTTTAATGAAATCACTCCAAAAATAGCGACAGGAGCAAGCACATAGAGGGTCATCATCGGACTGATACTTATTAATAAGAATAGTGATATTACAGAAGTTAATATTCCTCCAAATAATTGAACAAGACCCGTTCCAACTAAATTTCTTACACCTTCGACATCACTCATCACCCTGCTTACTAAGGCACCAGATTTTTGATTGTCGAAAAAACTAATGGGTAATGTTAGTAATTTTCGTTGCACTTTAGCGCGTAGCTGCGCAATTAAATGTTGGGCTTCAACACTTAGTATTCGGGTTAATAGAAATGAGGTTATCGACTGTATGATTAATGCTCCTCCTACCGCAAAAAGTAGGTTTTTCAACATCTCTATATCGTTATTGGCGATAACTTCATCCATCAAGTACTTACTTGCTCCAGGTAAAATTAGACCTGACAAACGACTTATTATTATTAACACTAATCCAAAGAAGACGATGTTTTTTCGAGGCCAAATGATCGTTTTAAACACATGGCCTATTGATACTTTTTGTTTACTCATAATATGGATGTCGTCTTTGTTGTTAAAATATTGTAAAGCAATTGCTAAAATAGCAGATAATTATGCCTACTAAGTTTATTCAATAATACTACTGAGGTGCTTTTTGTAACCTAGTCAAGGTAATGAAACTGTTTTATGATTATTAAAATAAGACAGCATTATTTTTTGGTACAACCAGATAATAGTTGTATTATATACATTATTAATTTTCGAATATTTTTTTTGTAAAAAATAATTCATATACGAATATAACGATTTTAAAATAGCATTTTTTTTATGATTTTGGTCATAACTTACTAATTAAAATTTAACTAGTTTTGTTAAAAATATTGATAATGGCTGAAGCAACTTTTAACGCAATAAAATTTATATCTAAAGGAGATAAAGATTTTGGTACTACTGTAAGGAAAAGAGTAAATGACTACTTTAAAATAAACAAAATTTCTCGACTAGGAGATTATCGCATTTGGATTAAAGTTATTGCTTTACCATTACTCTACTTTGTTTCTTTTGGACTGATTATGACCAATTGGTATTCGACACACCTATTTGTTTTCTATGGTCTGTGGTTGTTAATGGGCATAGGTTTGGCGGGTGCTGGTTTAGGAATTATGCACGATGCCTGCCATGGTGCTGTGTCAAAAAAACGTTCTGTTAATAATTTCATTGGTGCAATGGTGTTGAACCTTGCAGGTGGTTCTTCCATCAACTGGAAAATCCAACATAATGTGTTGCATCACTCTTATACTAATATTGATGGTTATGATGAGGACATTGCACCAGGAGGCCTGATGAGGTTCTCTCCACATCAACCAGTAAAACCATTCTACCGTTTTCAAGTCGTTTATGCTTGGTTTTTATATGGTTTAATGACATTTATGTGGGCTACCTTTAAGGATTTTGTACAATTAGTGAGGTATAATAAGAAAGGTTTGGTAAAGGCACAAGGTAAAAGCTTTGGCAAGGAAATGTTTAATCTTATTTTTTTAAAAGTTGTTTACTATACTGTTTTTATGGCACTTCCTATTGTAGTATTGGATGTCGCTTGGTGGCATGTCGTTTTAGGGTGGTTTAGTATGCATTTTCTTGCGGGTCTAATTCTTGGGTGTGTTTTTCAACCTGCTCACGTTATCCCTTCCTCAGAATTTCCATTGCCAGACAAGAATAATAATGTTGAGGGAGACTGGGCGATTCATCAAATGATGACCACGGCAAATTTTGCTCCCACTAATCGGCTTTTATCATGGTATGTTGGAGGATTAAATTATCAGATAGAACACCATTTATTTCCTAACATGAGCCATGTACATCATCGCCAGGTGTCGAAAATCGTAAAATCAACAGCAGAGGAGTTTGGCGTACCCTATTATTCGCAACCTACTTTTATAGGTGCTTTGGTGAACCATGGTAAAATGCTTTACAAATTGAGTAAGTAAACACTATTTCTAATAATCATCGTTCGTAATTTCTAAGGTATCATTTCTTCTTTTGGTTAAGAAAAATGAGATCTCAGTTATCTTTATGAAAAGTTTTTTTGGATGGAAATAAAAAGCCCCCTATATGTTATAGCTTGTTTGTGAGCCACACACAAGTGCTTTAGTGACATAACTATTGAGAGGGATGTTGATCAAAATCCATTTTAGAAAGGTGAATAATTGTGCTTTAGTATTCATTTCATAAGCGTTTTGAGATGAATGTATGATTAAGCATGATTTCGGTCATAATTTTATAATGTAATTTTGCTAACTTGTGGAAAAATTTGAACAATGGCTGAAGCAACTTTTGAAGCAATTAAATTCACCTCTGTTGAGGATAAAGATTTTGGAGTTACGGTAAGGAAAAGAGTAAATGAATATTTTAAATCTAATAAAATATCGAAACTAGGCGACTATCGTATTTGGACGAAAGTAGTCGTAATGCCTTTGGTTTATTTTCTTGCTTTTGGCTTAATCATGACAAACTGGTTCTCAGGTAATCTATTGATTTTCTACAGTTTATGGATGGTAATGGCGATTAGTTTGTCAGGAGCAGGTTTTGCTATTATGCACGATGCATGTCATGGGGCTTTATCTAAAAAACGTTCCGTCAATGATTTTTTTGGTGCATTAGTGTTGAACTTAGCAGGAGGTGCTACGATCAATTGGAAAATACAACACAATGTGTTGCACCACACGTACACCAATATTGATGGTTTTGATGATGATATCGACCCAGGAGGAATCATGAGATTCTCTCCTCATCAACCTCAAAAGTGGTTTTATCGCTTTCAGATAGTATATGCGTGGTTTTTTTATGCTTTATTAACATTTTCTTGGGCTACGTATAAAGATTTCTTACAACTCGACAGGTATAGGAAGAAAGGATTATTAAAAGGACAGGGAAGTACCTTTGGAAAGGAATTGGTAAAACTTATTATTCTTAAAATTGCCTATTATTCGGTTTTTATAGCACTACCTATTCTCGTATTGGATGTAGCATGGGGGCATATTGTAGTGGCTTGGCTAAGTATGCATTTTGTTTCTGGTTTTATACTTGGAATCGTTTTTCAACCCGCACATGTTATTCCTGAAACGGAATACCCACTTCCTGATAAGAACAATACTGTTGAAGGCGATTGGGCAAAGCATCAAATGCTCACTACTGCTAATTTTTCTCCCAATAATAGATTGTTTTCTTGGTATGTCGGTGGACTTAATTTTCAAATAGAACACCATCTATTTCCTAATATTAGTCATGTACACCATAGAAGTATTTCTAAAATTGTGAAGGCTACGGCAAAAGAATTTGGTATTCCTTATAATTTACAACCTACTTTTATTGGAGCGTTAGCAAATCATGCTAAAATGCTGTACAAGTTAGGTAAGTAAAAGCTTCTCGGTACTATCGTGATACATAGATGGATAGTATGTAGTATAAAACACGCACTATTTCTCCACTACTGGTGGGTATGTTTAGCTTATAACCTTATATGAAAAACGAGTATATTCAAACCTACGCCACCGTTTTTGTCTCACAAACGGTCTGATAATCAGTATAAGTCTTTGACTTAGCTGTCGAATTATTTCACCTTTCTCACGCTGGTTCTTCAGAAATTAATTGTTCAGTTTACTGAATTTTTACTTTTGCTAATCTAATAGCCTGTCGAAGTCAAGTGTCTTCGTTCCTTCAAAGTCAAGTTAGACCGACCTTACAGGTTTGTATTTGCAAATTATCGATAATCTGGTAATTATGTAGCCATTCAATTAGAAAAACCTGTCAGGTCTTAAACGCTGAGGGACTTTTAAGAAATTTCGCCAACTGGCCCTGTCTTGCAGGTTTAGAAATTCGGAATTTCCGAATTTCAGCAAAAGGTCGCTAATTAGGGCTTCCTCAGATGGGTTAAAATAGAGCTTTACTTCATTTGAAGGTCGATTTTATGTATTAAAAGTGTTGTTTAAATGCATGGTTATTTGTATATTTATGCAATAACCTTGCATATGATCAACTATACTTCACAATTTCAGACCAAAATAGCAGAATTTTCTTCTATCAACCACCTTAATCTCAACCCAAATAACCGATGGATTATTCTTGCAGGATTCCTGCCATGGGATGAATTGGTCTCAATCTACAAAAAAAGATTCAGCACCACTATGGGAGCAGGAAGTATTGATCCCAGATATATTATTGGGGCTTTTATTATCAAACATAAATTAGGTTTGACCGATGATGAAACCTTGTTGACCATTAGCGAAAACCCATACATGCAATTTTTTATGGGTTTAGACCATTATCAACCTGACCAACTCTTTTCGCCTACACTTTTTGTGGAGATGCGTAAAAAATTGGGAGACCAGACCTTTGATGAGTTTTCCACAACGATTATGAGCATTGCCCATCCTGCAATAGATCAAAAAAAGAAAAAAGAGGCATTAGATATATCAAAACCAAAAGGTAAGTTAAAGATAGATGCGACAGTAGCTGACCAGTACATTACTTATCCCAATGACCTAGGTTTAGTGAATCAGGCACGAATTAAGACAGAGAACATGATAGATGATTTGTTCGAATTACTAAGAAATGAGATAAAAGTAAAGCCGAGGACTTATAGAAAAATAGCCCATAAACGATACTTACAGGAAGCTAAGAAAAAGAAAAAATCTGCTGCTTCCATACGTAAGGCTATTCGGGTACTACTAAATTGTGTAAAACGAAACCTAGATTATATTGATCAAATGCTTAACCAAATAGAAGGCTCATTTCCTTTTACCCATAAAAGACAGCTAGAATTGATGGTAATCCATACCCTTTACCAACAACAGCAGGGCATGTATGATAAAAGAATACATCAATGTGATGATCGCATTGTAAGTATCTCTCAACCCCATGTTCGTCCAATAGTAAGAGGTAAACAAGGAAAGTCAGTAGAATTTGGAGCCAAGCTAGGTCTTTCTGTCATGGATGGGTTTATGACAAAAGACACGTTAAGCTGGCAGGCTTATAATGAAAGTGAAGATTTGGTTAAGCAGGCAGAGGCTTACAAGGTGCTATTTGGACATTACCCTGAACTTATACAGGCCGATAAAATTTATGCGACTAACTTCAATCGAAAATGGTGCAAAGAAAATGGGGTACGACTTACTGCTAGCCCCAAAGGAAAACTTGTACCACTATCGGCTTATCAAAAAGCTAAACTCAAAAAAGAGTATGCGCAAAGAAATGCAGTTGAGGGTAGAATTGGAAATGCTAAACAGGTCTACTCTCTAAATCAAATCAAAGCCAAACTCAAAACTACCTCTCAAACTTGGATTGCAGCTACATTATTTGTCCTCAACTTATCAAGGGCTGCGACTCTAATGGGGTGGACTTTTTGAGGAAGCCCTATTTATCGATAATGCTGCTTTACCCTTTTTGTTCAATTGTAAACACCAACTATAGTGCATAACTAATAATGAATACCTTGGCGAGAAAATTATCGTGCTGTTTTTCCTGAGAAATTTTCCACTTCAACATTAAGTTTAAATATTTATAACCTTCATCATCTATGAGGTGTTAATTTAATCAGGCTGACTCCATGATGATTTACTTCTACTGTTAATTGATCACTATAAATACCGATATTTTCTTGTTTCCATAAGTTTCTTGCCATAAAATTTCCCTGAATACCAATATCTGTCCAAGAAACTGTTATTTTTTTTGGAGATGTGAACCCCCAATTGAACATGTCAATTACAGTATCACAATAAGTTCCTCTGTTAAAGACCCCAATAACAAACCCATCAATGATTTCCTTCATCAAAATGCTTTGACAATCATCTTCATAAATGGTGTGAGCTTGAATGCCTAATTCATCTTGATTAATAGCTAATACTTCTCCATTTGTTAATAAATTTTTTGTGAAATCGGTGATTTGGTTAAGGTCACACCCCAATA
>JAOULS010000097.1 GCA_029881895.1 Cyclobacteriaceae bacterium
TGTCTGAACTTAGCCAAAGGAATCCCTCATCATCTTCAACAATAGCTCGTAAAAACAAAAAGTCATTAGGATTATCCAGTAAAGGCATCTTTTTATATGAAATCGTTCCGTCATTGTTAAGAAGCTCTACAAGTCCATATCGCTCTGTAGCCATCCATATTCTATTATCTCGGTCTTCAACGATATGATTGATAGAAAAATAATTAAGTTCATCAAGATCTATTTTTTCAATAATCATTTTCTTTTTGTCGATTTTCCAAAGCCCATTGTTTATAAATGAACACCACAATACTCCATTACTATCTTCAAATAAAGTTCTAGAAAAAAGCAGCGGTTTTTCTGGTGAATTGTTTCGCACGTACTCATATCGTTTTAATTTGGTGTTATAACGAGCGATATTTCCCTCCTCCAGCGCAACCCAAATTGTTCCCTCTTTGTCTTTTAATATATCCCAAACCGTGTTAGTACTTAGACCCTCGCCACTATCAGTAGTGTGCCTAGTGATTTTCTTTGTTTTTTTATTATAGATGGAAACACCACTTCCAAAGGTACTCATCCAAAGTTGGTCTTCATTATCTTCTTCTAGGTTAGTAATAATGTTCCCCGAAATAGAATTAGGGTTGTCATTATCATATAAAAAACGATTGAAAAGCCCTTCTTTGTTTAATTTATTCACCCCTCCTCCATCCGTACCTATCCAAATATCTCCCTCATCATTTTCATGAAAAGAAAGGACATCATTGTTTACTGTTTTTTGTCGAGGTTTGATGGTTTTATTGAATAAATACCTGCCTTTATCATACCTGCTTATTCCTCCCCCATAGGTGCTTACCCAAATTACCCCTTGTCTATCTTTGAAAATATTTTCTATATTGTTTGCCGATAGACTGTATATGTTATCATTTTCTTTATTAATAAATTGGATTAAACCACCCTTTTTATTAAGAACGCTAATGCCTCCATCATCTGTACTCACCCATATATAGTCTTTACTATAATCTAAAATAGAAGTGACGATATTTCCAGAAAGTTTACCGTTTTCACGGGAAAAAGACTCCGTTTTATCACCCTCTATTCGGTATAACCCCTTTCCTATTGTTCCTACCCATAAAACGCCTGCTGAATCGAGATAGATAGATTTAGAGAAAAAATTTGCAGCTTTTCTTGAGGGAGTTTCTGAAAGCGTGATGGAAGTTGTAATTTTTGTATTTACATTGAAATGAAGTAATGATGAAGGGTCTCCCAAGTCTAAGTATAAAGACTCATTTACTTTCTCTACCATATATATAGGTTGATCAGCGTATCCAACGATTGGAATTTTTTGAATAGTACCCGTCTCAGTATTTAACTTTAATAGCCCACTATTTAATGTGGCAATCCATAAAGTGTTGTTAAGACCATCACAAACATTTGAAATAATGATAGGCCTCTCCGATTCATTTATATCATTGAAAGAAATAGTGCTGAAGTTATCATAAATGCGGTTGTATTTTACTAAATAGGAAGAATTGGTTATGATCCATACATTATTTTCTTCATCTATAATTAATTTTTTAATCAGACTTACAGGCAGTGAGGTACTGTCGTTAGGGGTGGAAACGTAATGGACGATATTGTTACCATCATAGCGATCAAGACCATTGTACGTAGCTATCCAAATAAAACCCTCCTGATCTTGTTTAATATCAAAGATCTTATCACTAATTAACCCCTCATCAATTCCTATATGTTCAAAACTAATTTTCTTTTGAGAGAGACTATATAGTTGTGTAAAAAAAAGAAAAAAAATGAATAGGAAGACTCGGATAGTACAGATATTTCTGAATAACGTTGTCATATTTTTTAAATATACATGTTGAAAAATAAAAGCACAAAATTTTCTTTAGTAATGCGATACAAACTAGTTTTTTGTTTTTAGAAAAAGGTTTGTGGACATAAAATATGTAACCGCATTTAGTATATTGTTGTTATTAAACGAAAAACGTATGAAGAAGATTTTTATCACCGCTTTTTTCCTGTTAATAACCATCATTTCTGGTTATTCTCAAACGTTATTAAAACCGAATAAGGTTTTTGATGGGGAGCAGCTACATGATAACTGGGTGGTTTTAGTAGAAAAAAACATAATTACAGGGGTGGGGCTTCAAAAAGATATAAAAATCCCGAAAGGCACTACGGTTATCAATTTAGAAGGTATGACATTAATGCCTGGGATAATTGAAGGTCATGCTCATTTATTATTACATCCCTATAATGAAACCGACTGGAACGATCAAGTGCTAAAGGAGTCTCCAGTAGAGCGATCCATTAGGGGAGTAGTACATGCTAAAAATTCATTATTAGCAGGAGTTACTACGATAAGAGATTTAGGGTCGGAGGGAGCAGGATATAGCGATGTATATTTAAAGAAAACGATTGAAGAGGGCATCGTTGACGGTCCTCGTTTGTTGGTAGCAGGGCCTGCTATTGTTGCTACTGGGGCGTATGGGCCAAAAGGGTTTCATGATGGTGTGGAAGTACTTCTTGGTGCTGAAGAGGCAAGTGGTGCGGATGATGTAATTCGAACAGTAAGACGACAACTTGGAAACGGTGCCGATTTCATAAAAATATATGCGGATTATCGTTGGCGTAAAGGAGAAGTATCTCAGCCAACATTTTTACTGTCTGAAATTGAGGCAATGGTGCAAGCGGCAAAAAGTGCAGGAAGATATGTAGTGGCACATGCGAGTACCGCTGAAGGGATGAGAAGAGCCATTATGGGAGGTGTAGAAACTATCGAACATGGAGATGGAGGCACATTAGAAATTTTCACATTAATGAAGGAAAAAGGAGTAGCCTTTTGTCCTACTTTAGCCGCAGGAGATGCCATTTCACAATATCGGGGGTGGGATAAATCTTCAAAGATAGAACCTGAACGAATAGTAAAGAAAAAGGAATCGTTTAAACTAGCGTTACAATCGGAAGTAGATATAGTTTTTGGAGGGGATGTGGGGGTGTTTACGCATGGTGAAAACTACAAGGAATTAGAGTTGATGGTAGAGTACGGAATGTCTCCATTGTCAGCCCTACAGTCTGCGACATCTATTAATGCACGTGTTTTTCACTTGCCAAACAGGGGAAGAATTCAAAAAAATCTCCTTGCAGACCTTATCGCTGTACAAGGAGATCCCATACAAGACATCTCAAAAATGAGAAATGTCACGTTCGTGATGAAAGATGGTATCATTTATAAAAAGGAATAGACTGGTTCTTAATTATACCTATCTACCTCCAACAGAGTTAAATCTATTTCAGGAACTTCATTAGAAGCTAACTGAGCAATTAATTTCCCTGTTATAACGCTTAAAGAAACACCTAGCATAGCATGCCCAGTAGCTATTAATAAGTTTTTGTACCCCTTTGTTCTTCCAATGTAGGGCAACCCATCGGGAGAGCAAGGACGAAGTCCTGCCCAAGGTTCAATATCTTTAAAATCTTCTTTCGTATATTGAGGGAAGTATTTTGTAATGGAGCGTATAATACCATCAATCCGTTTTTTGTTTAATGTTAAGTCTAACCCATTTATCTCCATTGTACCAGCAAAACGAAGTCCGTGCAACATTGGTGTAACCGCTACCCGTGCCTCATGCAGAATAGCACATGTATTTAGATTGGCTTTAGGGTTTGGAAGCACAAAACTATATCCTTTACCCCCTTGTAAAGGCAACTGTATATCAAGTTGTTTTAATAGGTCTCTTGTCCAAGACCCTGCCGCTAAAACATATTCATCAGCTACTACTTTCTCCCCATTAACAATAATACTATCTATGTTTTTATCATCGTTGGAGGTGATTTTACTAACTTCTTGATTGTATTTTATAGTTACTCCTTTTTGTTTTAATACATCAATAAATTTTTCAATAAAAATGTGAGGGGTGAGATTAGCATCTTCCCTATACCATACGCCTCCTAACACATCAAGGTCTAGTTCAGGATTTAGCGCTCTTGCCTGCTCAGCGGATAAAATCTCTGTTTTCTGACCAAGCTTAATTGTACGTTCAGCTATGGTCGTTTCTTCGTCAAGTGCCTGTTGTGTTTTGCAAAACACGATGATACCCTTGTCATTAAAACCAGCATCAATATCTTCTTCTTTTAATAGTTGTTCCGTTAATGTTCGGCTACTCATCAATAAATCGTTCAACAAAGGAACAGCTGCAGCTACTCTTTTTTTTGTAGCCGCTTTTCGAAATTTTAACCCCCAGCTGATGAGGTCACTGTTTAGTTTTGGTTTTATGAAAAAGGGACTATCCGAACGTGTCATCCAACGTATCCCTTGATTAATAATACCAGGAGAGGCAAGGGGGATAATATGACTAGGCGATATGAATCCCGCATTACCATACGAGCAATTACCCGAGCCATCCGTATTATCTATAACAGTTACATTAAATCCTTTTTTATTAAGGAAGTAGGCAGAACACAGTCCAATTATTCCCGCACCAATAACGACAACCTCTTTCTCTTTCATTTTTTTCTTCTATTAAGCTATCTGATTTTTCCCAAAATTAATCAATACATTCTATGAAAGAGTTGAAGGAATCAAATTTTTAAAAAACCCTTAATTTTCTAACCCTACTTTCAATAAATCACAAAAATTCGGAGGGGGCTCCATTTTTAAATAGGGATATTCTATTTTTGATAAATACAAACCATTCGGTAAAGCCGAATCTTTTTCAACATGCTCTAATTTATTGGCAAGGAGTAGTTCAAATTCCTCTATAGTAATTTTTCCTGTGCCTACTTTTAACAAACGTGAGACACAAAGCCTTATCATACCTCTCAGAAACCGATCGGAGGTGAAAACAAACCTCAAACGTTGTTGGTTTACGTCTACATATAGCTTTGCCTCTGTAATATTGCACAATGTGTGCTTGTATTGGTCGGGCTGTTTACAGAAATTTTTATAATCATTATATAAAGGTAAAAGAGCAGTTGCTTTTTTCATTACCTCAATATTTAGTTCGTCTAATTGGTAGTATGAACTATATTTATGTAGGATAGAATCTTCGAATAAATGGATAAAGTAATCATAAGTTCTTGAAGTAGCATCGTATCGAGCGTGTTGCCCTTCTTCCATTTTCAACACATTATGTACCGAAATGTCGGAGGGTAAATTTTTATTTAACCGAAATTTTAAATCAAAATCAATAGGGTTCGGGAGGTCGATATGCAACATAAACTGACTAGCATGCACACCAGCATCGGTACGTCCACAACCATATACAGGCACTTCCATTTTAAAAATTGCCTTTAGATTGTCTTCCATTTCTTTTTGAACAGAAGGCACATTAGGTTGCCATTGCCAACCTCGATAGTTGGTGCCTTCATAACTAATATGCAAGAAATATATCATAAGATGGTGTTGGTGAATATATGTTCAGAAATCGACCTAATATTTACTCGCTTTATGGCTTTTGAAAGTGAAATTAAAAGGTAGTTGATAATATTAAACAAAAAAATCCCTACTTCAATTGACGAAGCAGGGATTTTTTATGTCAAATTAAGAAATGGATTACTCCCCTTTCTTACTTTTAAACTCATCTAACTTAGAAGCATTTTCCATTTTAGGGAATGTATTATCTTCTACATTTGTATCTGCCGTTTCTAAATTTGGATCAAGTACAATGTTTGTCACTTCTTTATCAAAAAGAAACACTTTACTCACTTCTTTTTCATTGTATCTCCAAATTTCAGCAGGAATTCGCTCTATTTGTTTACTTCCATCAGTAAAAGTAAACTCTATAATAAGCGGCATTACTAAGCCCCCTACATTTTTGAATTTAATCTCATACATGTTTTTCCCTGCTAATTTGGCACGAATAGCATTATCATCAACACGGTTTTGAAATTCACCATAATACCGTTCATCGGTATCTATTACTGAAATTTCTTCTGGTCCATTGCTGAAATCGGTTGCTTTTCCACTACTATTTGTAGTATTCAAATCTCCTTTTTTAGCTTTTTTGGTTTTTTTCTCTTTGTCTTCTGTCACTTCTTTTAGTCTGAACCATTTCACTTCATCAACAGCTATATCTACATTGTCAACCGAGTAAAACCACCCTCTCCAAAACCAATCTAAATCTACCGCAGAAGCATCTTCTAATGTTCTGAATAAATCAGCAGGGGTTGGGCTCTTAAATGCCCAACGTGTAGCATATTCTTTAAATGCCTTATCAAATAATGCTGGCCCCATTATTGTTTCTCTCAGAATATTCATTGCAGCAGCAGGTTTGCCATAGGCATTGTTTCCAAATTGCATGATTTGTTCAGAATTAGTCATGATAGGGCGAATAAAACTTTTATCACCTTTCATATAGTTTATCATTGAAGTTGCAGGGCCTCTTCGTGCAGGGAAATTATCATACTTCTCCTCCTGAGTTCTGTATTGCACAAATGTGTTTAACCCTTCATCCATCCACGTCCATTGTCTTTCATCGGAATTAATAATCATTGGAAAGAAGTTATGCCCTACTTCATGAATAATAACACCTATCATTCGGTATTTTGTTCGGTCACTATAGGTGCCATCTTTATCTGGTCTACCAAAGTTGAAACAAATCATTGGGTACTCCATTCCAATGGAGGCGCCATGGACAGAAATAGCTACTGGGTATGGATAATCAATGGTGTATTTTGAATAGGTTTCTAGCGTATTTTTAACTGCCAAAGTAGATTCCTTTTCCCATAAAGGGTTTCCTTCTTTTGGGTAATAACTCATTGCCAAAGGAGTGTTATCACCCACTTTAACCGCCTGAGCATCCCAAATATATTTTCTCGAAGTGGCAAAAGCAAAATCCCTTACGTTTTGTGCCTTGTACGTCCAAGTGCTTTTTTTGTCAGATTTTACTTTTTCTTTAGCTTCAGCCTCAGTTTGAGTAACGATGATGACAGGTTTATCGAAAGACGTTTTCGCTTGCTTAAATCTTTCTAATTCTTTCGTGGTCAACACCTTTTCTGGATTTTGTAAAACTCCAGTAGCACCTATTATATGATCAGAAGGAACGGTAATGTTTACCTCAAAATCACCAAAGGATAAGGCAAATTCACCTCTTCCTAAAAACTGTTTGTTTTGCCATCCATTTACGTCATCATATACCGCCATACGAGGATACCATTGTGCAATGGTATAACTGTAATTATCATCTTCGGGGAAATATTCATAACCTCCTCTACCTCCTAAAGCCATTCTATCATTGATATTCCACCACCATGCTACAGAAAAAGTATAGGTTCCTCCGGGTGCAATGGCAGTAGACAAATCAATGCGCATCATTGTTTTGTTTATGGTATATGGAAGGGCGTTACCCTTAGCATCTTTTACAGATGTAATTTTAAAACCCCCATCGTAGTCGGAAACCACCTCAGGAAAAAACTTAGCAGGAATAGAATCTCGAAGAGTCGAAGGTCGTACTTTAGTAGTATTGGTTTCTTTCTCCCTCACATTCTGATCGAGTTGTAGCCATAAATAAGTTAGCTTATCAGGAGAATTGTTGGTATAGGTTATTGTTTCTGAGCCTTTTATGGTTTGTTTTTCATCATCCAACTCCACATTTATGATGTAATCCGCTTTTTGTTGCCAATAATTTTCACCAGGGGCCCCAGAGCCTGTTCGGATACTATTTGGAGTAGGCAGCATTGTGCCTAGTTGCTCAAATTTTTGTTTCCAGTCTTGATCATCTTGCCCATAGGTGGTAAATACCAATGCAGCTCCAATCGCAATTAAAAGTAATTTTCTTTTCATAATTTAAAATTTAGTTATTACCAATAGGCTTTTTCCATCATCAACATTATAGCTACTCCAGCTACAGCCGAAGAAGTTATGAGTTTCCAATCACGTGGTTTTACGTGAAAGAAAAATGTGATAATAGATGTAACCATTAAAAAAACAAACACTATTATAATTTGACCTATTTCTAATCCAATATTAAAAGCAAGTAACTCTGTGACCACGTTGCTTGATTTACCTAATAAACTTTTCAGAAAATTTGAAAATCCTAACCCATGAATTAAACCAAAAAACAAACCAAATAGGTAGTTGATATGTATTTTATTTTTAGAACGTAATTTTTCGTTTCGAATAATATTTGAAAAAGCAGTAATAAATATAGTGATGGGAATTAAAAACTCGATAAGTTCGGTATTAAGGGATATAATATTAAAAATGGATAACGCTAGAGTAATACTATGCCCTATTGTAAAAGCCGTGACTAAAATCAATACTTTTTTCCAGTCATAAAAACGATATATGGCGCATAGTGCAACTATAAAAAGGATATGATCGTATCCATTCACATCAATAATATGCTCAAAACCTAATTGAAAGTAAACAGAAAATGTTGACATGTGTATCTTTGCTAAAAATAAGTGCTAATATTAACACATTAATTTTTAATAGAACATAATTCTTATGCGAAACAGTTTATTAATCGGATTAGCGGTAGTAATAATTTTAACTGCCTTTCGTCATCCTATGCATGTAAGTGTAACCGAAATTGAAATTGATGGTACTGAAAAGTCCATTAAGGTTATTACTCATGTTTTTATGGATGATATTGAAAAAAGTTACCGAGCAACAAAAAATAATAATGAACTAGATATTACAGATAAAGCGGTAAAACCTGATTTTAAAAAATTTCTTGGAAATTACTTAACCAAAAACATTACCTTAAAGGTAAATGGAAATGCCATGGAAGCCGCATTTTTAGGATATGAGGAGGAAGGCGATGGTTTGTGGTGTTATTTAGAGGCTACTAAAGTAAAAAAGGTGAAAACACTAGAAGTAAAAAACAGCCTACTTCTAGATGTTTTTGAAGACCAAGCGAACTTAGTTCATGTGGAACATGAAAAGAAAATACAAAGTGCAAAATTAGATGCAAAAACGACCAAACGTCTTTTTGTGATAGAGGAGTAGAACGATCAAAAAAGCACAATACTTAATCAACAGAACACTATAATAAATGCCAAAAGCTAAAACTACTTTTTTTTGTCAGGAATGTGGACAAGAATCCCCTAAGTGGCTGGGTAAGTGCCCTTCATGTAATAGTTGGAATACCTTTGTGGAGGAAGTGGTTGAAAAGAGCACAAAAAATAGTACGGATTGGCAAACAAGTGGAAATAATAAAAAGCGTGTCAATACGCCATCACCTATAAAAGAGATTACCACAAAAGGTGAAGAACGAAGCACCTCTCATGATACTGAGTTGGACAGGGTATTAGGAGGAGGCATTGTACCTGGTGCGGTAACATTAATAGGAGGTGAGCCTGGCATCGGAAAATCTACATTAATGCTGCAAATTGCCCTTTCGCTAAAAGACAAGAAAGTGCTTTATGTTTCGGGCGAAGAAAGTCAGCAACAGATAAAAATGCGTGCCGACCGCATGGGAAATTTATCAGAGAACTGTTTTGTGCTTACCGAAACGGGCATAGCAGGTATCTTTAAACAAGTAGCTGATTTAATGCCCAATGTATTAATCATCGATTCGATACAAACGCTCCATTCCGATAAAGTAGAGTCTTCGGCAGGAAGCATCTCTCAGGTAAAACAATGCACTTCTGAATTGATAAAATTCGCC
>JAOULS010000098.1 GCA_029881895.1 Cyclobacteriaceae bacterium
GTTTTTGCCATTTGGTGATAATGAGCGGTGATAAAAAATATTGCTCGACCATTTGTTGTTTGATGACCTGAATGCAAAATCGGAACCAAAAACAGTATTAAAATCATTAACATAAAGGGAGTCATTTGCTTGAGGAATATCCTTTTCCTTAAACAATGATGAATTATAGTAATATCTTGCCGTATCGGCAATACTTATGTCAAAGCTGTTTTTATTAACCACAATAAAACCAATATTAGACCTTGAAAATATTTTACGCTGCGCTACTGCCACACTATACATCTGTTTGGGTAGTCCTAGTTCTTCACTTTCTTTGGTCATCATGTTTAGCATCCCAATCCTCCAATTATTACCTATTTTCCCACTCAGTCTCGCTCCGTATTGAATAGGGACTTGCCCACTTACAAAGTCCTCCGTTCCATTTACGGTAACATTATTCCCTGCTATGCCTATTCTCCTCGAAAAAAATGGTCGTGAACTTCTAAAACCATTAACTCCAAACAAATCACTGTTCTCTAAGAAAAATTGCCTTCGTTCTGGGAAAAATATTTCGAACCTATTAAGGTTGGTGACTTGCTGATCTACCTCTACTTGTGAAAAATCAGGGTTGTATGTTAAGTCGAGATTAAGTGAAGAACTTAATGCTACTTTTGCATCAAAACCCGCATCAAAGTTATACACTTCTGGTTCTCCTTCTTCATAATTTCGACTTACACCACTAGTAACAAACGGAATAAACGAAACATTAACACCCGCCTTAGGCAATTCATCTTCGAAATTTATTTTGCCTGCAAAAGTAAGTGAAGGACGATAACCTTGAGGTACTGGGGACCAAGTAGAACGTTCATTATTTTTCAGGTCTAACCGAAGGAAAGTCATATTCCAGCTTCTACTTTCTGGGTTGTACCGGATTGACTTAAAAGGAATAGCAAATTCAAATGTCCAATACTCCCCTTCATCACTTACAGCCGAGTACCACTTATTATCCCAATCAGCGGAAACTTCTTCTCCATTGGTCACTAATCCTTCTCGTTGTACACCCGCAGGAGAAATGCCAAAAGTAAATCCATTTGTAAAATCATTAAAAGGATCAAAATAAATTCCGAAATTTTCATTTAAAGGCCATGAAAAATCTCTTTTCAATGATTGAATTATGTGTTTTTTATCAGAATTCTCATAGCATTTTCCTGCTACATAAAGAAATTGATCATTAAAAGTCATACTTACTTCCGTTTGTGAAGTGGCAGGAAGCGTATCGGTTGGAAAATTTTGAATAAAATCAGTCGCTTTTTCAGCTTCGCTCCATACACTTTCATTCAACTTACCGTCTATTACTATGTTTTCACTTGTCTTTTTTACAGAAAGCTGATAAGCTTCGGAATTTACTTGCGCAAAAACATTGGAAAACGTTAAAATACTCAAGAGAATGAGTACTATTTTGATTCGATTCATGTACTACTTTTAAGGATTTCAAAATTAAATATTTTAAACAACACCTCAAGATTATTTTATGATAATTACTTACATGGAGTAGACTTTATTCCCTATTTTTGCGATTCTAACATCACTCTTATGAAATTAAATACACTTTCTGCTATTTCTCCTGTTGACGGTAGATATAATCGACACACCAACACATTAGCTCCTTATTTTTCGGAATTTGGATTAATTAAATACCGTGTAAGGGTAGAAATAGAATACTTTATTGCACTATGTGAATTGCCTTTACCACAATTGTCTGATTTTGATAATTCATTGTTTGATACGTTACGAAGTATCTATCGCAATATGAGTGAGGACGATGCTTTAGGTATAAAAGAAATTGAAAAAACGACTAACCATGATGTAAAAGCTGTTGAATATTTCATTAAACAGCAATTTGACAACCTTAACATCAGTCAATATAAAGAATTTATTCACTTTGGGCTTACCTCTCAAGACATAAACAATACCGCAATCCCCTTATCCTTAAAAGAAGCACATGAGGATATTATATTGCCTGTCATTCATTTTGTAAAATCTGAAATAGAACGATTTTCTATCGAATGGGATACTATTCCCATGTTAGCCAAAACGCATGGTCAGCCCGCCTCTCCAACTCGATTAGGGAAAGAGTTTCAGGTCTTTTCAGAACGACTGTCTGAACAATTGGCATTACTAGAACAAGTGCCATTTGCCTCCAAATTTGGAGGTGCCACAGGTAATTTTAATGCACATCACGTAGCCTATCCAACCATAAATTGGATTGATTTTGGCAATTCTTTTGTAAAAAAACATTTAGGATTGGTGCGTAGTCATCCCACCACGCAAATAGAACACTACGACCATTTAGCTGCTTATTTCGATGGTTTAAAACGTATCAACACGATACTTGTCGACATGAGTCGTGATATTTGGCAGTATGTTTCCATGAACTACTTTAAACAAAAAATAAAAGTAGGAGAAGTAGGTTCTTCGGCTATGCCTCATAAAGTGAACCCGATAGATTTTGAAAATGCAGAAGGAAATCTAGGCTTTGCCAATGCTATATTTGAGCACCTCTCAGCGAAACTACCTATTTCGAGGCTACAACGTGACTTAACCGATTCTACTGTATTAAGAAACATTGGCGTACCAATAGGTCACATGATTATCGCTCTTAGGTCTTTAGAAAAAGGACTAGGGAAATTAGAATTGAACGAAGGCGCTATTCGTGCTGATTTGGAAAATAATTGGGCAGTAGTAGCTGAAGCTATTCAAACCATATTGAGAAGGGAAGGCTATCCTAACCCGTATGAAACGTTAAAGGATTTAACTAGGAAGAACACCAAAATAACAGAAGAAAGTATTTCTGAATTTATTGGCAACTTAGACGTAAGTGACACCATTAAATTAGAATTAAAAGCTATTACGCCTTTTAATTATACTGGAATGTAATTACCCGACAAAATCTCGGGTTTGCAAACGACACTCTCTTCGCTTTTTTTTCAGTTTCACTCTCCAAAATGGACCGTTTCTAAAGAATAATTTTATTTTCACTCCTTTGTTGTGAAAATATCGACCTATGGTGTTTTTATAAACTGACATCCCTTCCATCTGAATTAGATACGTAAAGCCCATCTCTGCCATCACATCTTCCATACACGGATTGCCGATAAGTAGTCCTTTACTATCATTTTTTACCCACTGTACTATTCTTCTATGCTTTTGCCCCTTATCCTCCTTTTTATTTGTTGGGGTAATATTTGTATTGGCTGTATCACCAAAAACTAAGCTATCTTGACAATATACAGTAGTGGATATTGACATTGATATAAAAAAAGCCATGTAAAAAAATCTCATCGACAGCTAATCTCTTGATTTTCAATCAATTTTCCTCATTTTATATCAATAATGAGTATATTTCATTAACAATCCTGCATACTTGCCGTTACTATGGATCAATCTAAATCAGGATTATAAAGCAATTGATTATTGGCGAAATCATATAGTGTGAGTCTTCTCAAGTCGTAATAAGCCCCCCAAAACAAGCGAAGTGAATTGACGTAACTCCGTTTGGCATTGTCCTTTTCCGTTAGGGCAATATTGAGGTTGGTAATATCTATTTTACCTATTAAATAGCGATTTTGAGCAACCATATATCGCTCTTGAGCTACATTGTCAGACTCTTTTGTAATCTCTACCTGACTTCGAAGCACTTCAAATTTGCGCACCAAAGTCATAATCTCTTGCTCAAAATTCACTTCATCTTGAGCTATAATATAATCATTGAGCCGTTTATTGGCCAACGCTGTTTTCACTCTGGCCTGATTTCTTCCCCAATCTAAAATAGGGACAGAGAATCGAACATCTACCACCTTTAATTCCGTTGGGTTTTGATACGATTGTTCAAGGTTTTGATCTAATTTATTCAAGCCATACGAAGCATCCATATTTACTGAAAAACGCTGTGATTTAGCCCTCACAACCTCCCTATTTGCCTCAATCCGTCTTCTTTCAAATTCAATAAACGAAGCACGATTTTGCCGAGCATGTTCTAAAGCAACCTCTAAACTTATATCAAATTCCAGTATCTTTTCAGGTAAAACAAAAGAAAAATCAACATCTTCGTTAAAACCCACAAAACTTCTCAATTGTAATTTTGCCGTTTCTAAATCAAGATTAGCTTGTGTCACCTCTTGCTTTGAACGAAGTAGTTGTAATTTTACTTGTAACAATTTATCTTTCGAAGTGGTGCCTATATTATATCTTCCTTCTTCAATTTTAGATATCGTATCGTTATTTGCTAAGTTATACTGTGCGATTTGGAGATTAATTTGCCCATCTAAATACGCAAAAAATCGATTGACGGCACTACTTGAAACAGCCTCCATTTCTTCCACATAACTTCTACGCGATTCTTCATAGCGTAAAGGCTCTGTTTTTCGATCCCATTTCAAATCGTTGAAAGAAAACAACGGCTGTTGTATCCTTATATTTACAATACTATTGCTCCATTGTTCAAATGGATTATCTCCATTATCTTTTAGATAATCCAAATTTGAGTTAATGGATATATTCCCTCCCGAAAAATATAATGGTTGTTCAAGACCCAGTGTCATAGATGAGCCTATTTGATCTATCGTGGTAAAATTTCCAATATTATTTCGATAGTTACCGTTTCTAATCCCAGGACCGTTCCCACTTAAACGCAATTGAGGATTATAATTCGATTTATAAAATCGGTATTGCCAATATCTATTTTCCTTACGCGTTTCAGCTTGCTTTGCCAAGGGCGATTGCGCCTGTGCTCTAGCAATAATGTCGTTCAGTGTAAACATGTTTTGCCCGTGAACACTCATTGCTAAAAATGTGAAAAATACTACTAGATAATAATTAATTTTATTCATATCGTAATGATGTTATAGGATCTTGTTCAGCTGCTTTTTTTGCAGGAGTAATTCCAAAAATCAATCCTACTGTAGCTGCCACCCCAAAAGATAAAAGAATAGATGAAAATGTTATGATTGTTGGGATATCTGCAAAATTGGAGACAATGGAAGCCATGGAGACGCCCAAAATCACTCCTACAATTCCACCTGAAATACTTATCATTACTGCTTCGCACATAAACTGTATAATGATATCATCTTTTTTAGCCCCAATGGAAAGTCGTAAACCTATCTCTTTTATTCGCTCCATTACTGATGCCAGCATAATGTTCATTATGCCAATACCCCCGACCAATAATGAAATTCCTGCAATGGCACCAAGCACAAAATTGAAAATACTTTTCGTGCGTTGTTGTTGTTTTAAAAGTAACTCTGGGATAGTGATTTCATAATCTACAACGTCATAATGTCGTCTTTTTAATAATCTTGAAACAATGTCGGCAGTAGGGTTTAATTTTTCTGTTTCTTCTACTTGTACTACTAAACGATCTATTTGATGGTAGTTTGTTGTTTTTGAATTATCACTGTTATCTCCGCCATCATTTCCAAAAAACATCATACCTCCTCCTCTATTGGCACTCTCGATCATCTGCTGTGTAATTAAATCACGATTTTCATAACGAACCAACACCGTTTGTAGTGGCGTATATACGTCCATGTTGTAATCTCTAATGCCTAGGTTTGAAATACTGGACTCAGAAATAAGTCGTTCTTTAAGAACGCCAATAATACGTAGCCATTGATTCCCACATTTAATTTGCTTTCCTACAGGATTCTCGGTAGGAAAAAATTTAGTGCTCACGCTCTTTCCAATAATACAAACAGGCTCTCCTTTTATGAGTTGCTGTTCATTGAACATTGACCCATCTTGCAATTCAAAATTGCTGATTTGGAAATAGGCAGGCTCTACACCAACCAGTTTTGCAGACCTTCTTTTTCCTCCCTTTATAATATGGGTTTCTAATAAAATTTCAGGGCTAACTTTGGTTATATTAGGAATGATTTTTTTTACTGCCTCAACATCCCGAAGAGTTAGTCCTGGAGAAAATTTCTTTTTTTCCTTTTCGCCTAGCTCTTCCTCAACATTTTCATCGGTTTGTTCTATTATCGGCTTCACAATAATATTGTTCACCCCAACCAACTTAATTTGTTCTAGGATTTCCTCTTGGGCTCCTGCTCCAATCGCAAGCATTGCTATTACTGCTGCAACACCAAATATTATACCCAATGCAGTAAGCATTGAGCGTAGTTTATTTGCCAGTACTGCCTCAAAAGCAATGTAGAAATTGGCTAATAATCGTTCGCGCATCATCAGCTATTTGCTTGCTTTCCTTTTACCTCCACTACGCATTCCTTTCATCTTACTGGCAGGAATTTTTTTTCCGTTCGGCAAAGTAATCATTTCCTCTTCTGGTTCTTCTTCTATCTCTTCGGCTTCTGGTTGCGAACGCTTCCCATCCATTTCAGGAATTAATATTACTTCATCTTCTTCATATCCATTAGGTACAGACAAAAACACTTTTTCTTTTTCTTCCAACCCTGCTAAAATAATTGCCTCATCGGTATTTGTATCTCCAATTTGAACTTCTTGTTTTATGGTTTTGATCCCCTCCTTCTTAAATACATACGTAATGGAATCGAATTGACTATGAAGACATTCTAATGGAATAAACAATGCATTTTCAACCGTTTTTGCGATAATAGAATTACTAGTAGTCATGGCTGGCCGTAATAAAGGATCTGATCCTGCCACCTGAACATTCACCTGAAAAACCTTAGCATCCGAATTTGGTCGTTGTTCACCAACATTGGCTACACTCATCACTTTTCCTTTTAATTTTTTTTCTGGAAAAGCATCTAATCCAATTTCAACCGATTGCCCTGCTTTTACTTTACGCACATCTACTTCATTAATATACGTTTTCGACATCATGGTTGAAAGGTCGGGTAATGTAGCTACTACAGGATCCCAAACACCTATTTGGGAACCTGCTTTTATGGGCTTTCCATCCCAATCTTTTTTATAAATAAGCATTCCGTCTTCAGGAGCTACAATAGTAAATGAAGTTACCATAGCTGCCATTCCTTCCAACTCTCTTCGTGCTTTCGTCAATGTAGCTCCTACTTCATTCATTTTTGCTACATTTTGTCGTTGTTTTATTTTATAGTTTTCTTTTGCTTGGTTATATGCCCTTTTCGCTTTTTCTAGATTTATTTCTTCTTGTTTTATTGTAGCTGGAGGTTCAAACTGTGATTGGTCTAACTTAATCTCCTGTTCTTCAACACCGTACTTCAAATTAATTAATTCATCTCTCGCCTGACGCATTTGTAATGTTGTATCCAACTGCGTTTGAATATACTTTGAGTTTTCTTGTTCCACCTTCGTTTCTGCATCCTTCATCTTAGTGGTTAAGTCTGATGGGTCTAGACTAGCTACAAAATCACCTTTTTTCACTTCGGTTCCTTCATCAATTATTTCCTGAATGTTAACCTGATAAATACGGAAATTCCTGAGTCCTGAAGGGCCCATGATTTTTACGGAGTTTTTTGCTTCCAATTCACCCGTTGTAGTAATGTTTACATTAAACACATCTCGCTTAACCTCAACCATGATGTCCGTTAAACTATCGTTTTGAGATCCCCTTACAGCAAAGAAAATGATAATCATCCCTATTAATACACCTCCTGTAATTATTACTTTTTTATTCATAGCATGTAAAAAATTAAATAGCGCAGGATCATAATTAATTCCTGTTACGTAAAATTAGATAAATACAAATTAATATCACTACCACCCAAACAACTAAAAAACCAGTTATAAAATCAAACGTACTATTTATCTAAATATTGGAGTCTCAATTGTTTTTTTTCACTTTCACTAAATTCACGGCCTTATCTCTTGACACTTTTCCTGCATTATAATCGCTAAGTACTGATGCTCTAACCGTTACTTCAATTGATTTTGGCATATCGCACCCATTGCATTCGGTGAGTTTTACCTTAAACATTAGTGATTCATCTGGCTTTATACTCTTGATTGTTCTTCCATAGTCAAGTATATTTTCAATTAGTGACTTTTCAAAATCAGGGTACATCGCCTCTACTTTTTTATCTCTTTCCTGTTGTGACAAACCGCTCTCTCTAGTAGTACGAATAGAATGCAAACCATCGTTACTATTGGAAGAATAGACCTTCATACTAAAAATAACTCCGAAACTTTCCAGTCGCTCGTAATTCAAAGTGTGTCGCATAGTGTAATACGTTTGGGAAAAATCAGGCTCGTACAGTCTTGCGATTATTCCCGAGAATATTTCTAGGTCTTTTTCTTTCTCTGTATCAACCTCTTTGTTTTTAATCACTACCTTTTCTAACGCCTCTTCTCTAGAGGTTTCTCCTTTTTTATAGGCAATCAAATCACTTTTCTGTATTTCTGCAGATTTCGTTTTTCCTGTCCTACTTCCATTACTATTCTCAAACCAAATTTCATTCCTTCCTTTTGTGGTAATTATGATTTTATCTGAGGGTTTCAACTGCCCTATTAAATCGGCATAATCCACCAAGAATGTTTTCATGCCTTCTTCAATTCTAGCATTCGATTCTTCACCCCAGTTAAATCTATTTTCCCTTCCTTCTTCTCTGCGCGCTCTCATTCTTTCTTGATCTTCCCTCACTCTCATTTGTTCTTTTTTTACCCTTTTCATTTCTTCGCCCATCCTCTCCATTTCATCTTTTATCTTTTCTTTTTGTACCATTATTAGTTGATCATCATCTTCATCTGTAGTAATCGAATATGAAAAACTTTCTCCTCTTGGTGCCTTTACAAAAGTCATGTCATTGGTTTTTACCATAAATGAGTTGTTTGGTAAACTGAAAGTTACACCATAGCCTTCTAAGTAATTTCCTTCTACGTTACTTCCAAAAAAATACCCCCTATTCTCGGATCGAATTAGTGTAGATAAAATATCCTCTGCTATTTTAATGTCACGGTTCATTCGTTCCATATCAATAGTTTGAGCTTTTCCTGTTCCTACTATCATTAATAACCCCATGATAGTGCTTAATGTAATGCTTTTAAAAATTTCCATTTTCTTAATTATTTTGATTGTTGACTGTTGTTATTATACTTGCTAAAATTTGGTTGGTCTCCACCTGACTTACTTCTGTATTATCTTTCAAATTATTAAAACTGGTTTGTATCATTTGTAAATCTGACTGACGTTGCTCTTCTAAATACAACGAAAAATCTACCATTAAATCATTCACATATTGCTTTTGAACATTTTCAGTTGACGTTACTAAATCAAATAATATTGATTTATTCTCTTCTTTTAATTGCGCTACATATTCTTGAATTAACGATTCGTCAATGCTGTTTTTATTAATCGATTGGATGGTTCGGTTATTTATTTTTTGATATGTCACAAAATCATCTGAAATATTATTTTCTACTTCCGTTATTTTAGAAAATAGTGAGTCATTGTTTTTACTTAATGTTTCCTGCATTATTGATTTAATATCCGCCTCTGTCAAACTTGACATTACTTCTTCTGTAGCTTTTACCTGCTTACCAAAGGTTAACTGAACCCCTGTGTCGTTTTTAGTAACACTAAGATTGGTAAAGTACCCTACGACCATTAATAATGCAATGCTTGCCGCAACTCCTACAGTTGTTCTAAAAAAACCT
>JAOULS010000099.1 GCA_029881895.1 Cyclobacteriaceae bacterium
TTGTTTAGGCGACCAGCCTACCCTAAAAAAAGGCGTGTACAACCAACTTATTCATGCTTTTTCAGCTGCATCTCACAAAAACAAAAAATCAATAATTGTCCCTTTTTATAAGAAGGCAAAGGGAAATCCTGTTTTATTTTCTTCTCATTATAGTTCCTCCATTTTAGCCCACACTGCTCCTGAAGGGTGTAAAGAAATTATAGAAAATAATAAAAACCATGTGATAAAGTTGCCTGTAACATCTAGTGCCATCTTGCACGACATAGACACCAAAGAAGACTATGATGGGCTAACGAAATAAAAAATTGAGATAAGTCTATATGAATTCATTTTACTTGTTATTACTAAAACTGTATATTGTTATTGTAAAAAATATCTAATCCTAACGTTAAATGTATAAATTATGGTTTTGGCTAGTGTATTTGCTAGATTAATTTAACTCAAAATATAAAGGTAGTATTAAATATTTTTTGACTGTAGAACTGATTGTTCAACATATGCAATGCCATTATGGTTTTCTATTATTTTAACTGCATTCGTGTTTGCAAATGTATGCATGAATGCATGATGTGTAGTTAATACTGCATCTTGTAAATCTTGATCATTTTCTAGACTACTTATCTTTAAACCTACATCTTCACACTCTTTCTTTGAGATATGTCGAGCATGCGATTTTTGTTTACGATGGTCTGAAAATGTTTTCAATATATCCTTAACTTTTGACGTATCTTCCCTACACATGTTTTCTTCGAGCCATTTAGAAACCATTTTTTCAGACCATTCTATTGCTTGTTTGCAAGCTCCTAAAAACGTAGGGTGATATTTTCCAATTATAACTTGCCACAATGCAGCCGAATGAGGGTTTTGCTTTATATCTTCTTTTGCCTGTTTAAATTCGTCTATTACTGCCTGACAAGCTAATCCTCCCATTTGAGGATCTATTGGTCCCAAATTTGAATGTTTTCCTAACATTATTTCTTTTGCACTTAGAGCAATCATTGTCCCTGCAGACATAGATATTTGTGGTACAATAACTCTAATATTATGCCCAAACATTGAGTACAAATAATCAACTAGCGACTCAGTTGCAGCAATATCACCTCCAGGAGTATGTAATATTAAGTCTAACCCTTTAGCTTTGTCAAGTTTATTGATACCTAACATAAATCCAGACTTATCTTTATCGTTAACAGCAGTATCAGGCGCTCCTGGTTTTTGCAACCAACCAGAATAATAAGCTATAACATT
The DNA here is from genome assembly GCA_029881895.1 of Cyclobacteriaceae bacterium. Taxonomy (GTDB): domain Bacteria; phylum Bacteroidota; class Bacteroidia; order Cytophagales; family Cyclobacteriaceae; genus JAOUKH01. Next base: position 1,249 of record JAOULS010000099.1, read on the forward strand.
ACGACCTGACTTATCCGAAATAAGTTTTAGGTATTTTCTCCTGACCGTGTCTAATGGATTCCCTTTTGGATTTTCCTGCTGCTCTTGATGTATCTCAGCTAAAACTTCACTCCAATTTGGCATATCAAATTTCAGAGATTAAAGTAGTGCTACCAGAAGTTTTGACAGGTGTATAGTTCTCGTATAATGAAAACTTTTGTATATAATCCCCTTCATTCTTCCATTGGTTATCCATAAACACGGAATTATTATCTATTTCCATTATTTCACAGTATTCTTTAGTGAATTTAATGTTTTGATCCTTTTCCTGTTTATTTTTCATGGCGGTAAATTTACTTACTTAAACTATAACAAAAAATATATAAAAAAAATTACTAAAATAAATATTTAAAATCAAATACTTATTACATCCAAAAATCACACATTATCCCCTCAATATAACATTTGACAACATTCCTTCAAATTTTTTCTAGTACTATCGTTGCCTCTCCTTGAACCTTAACTCAAATAGAAATCTCCCGGTACATGATAATAGGAAAAATTTCATCCTTATAAAAATCATTTCGTCCTCTTGGCAAAATAATAAACGCATCTGCATCTACAAGGTTTGCCAAATCGCCCGATCCATTTCCTTTTATTGGCTGTGCTATAACTTCTGCCTTATCATTAATTGATAATTTTACCTCTAAAAAATAAGTGAGGTCTGGCATAAAGTTGACATCTGCCCCCAGTTTAGCTTTTGGCGAAAGTGATGGTTTATATTGAATAGACTTATTTAACCAACGCTTAAAATAATGTTGTGTGCATAAAAAAGAAGGTACTGGATTTCCTGGAAAAGCAAACACGGTAACCTCTTCTTTATATTTACCAAACCAAAAGGGTTTGCCAGGTCGCTGCTTTACTTTATGAAATAATTTCTCGACCCCTACTTCCTTTAAGGCTTCTGGCAAATAATCATACTTACCTTTTGACACTCCACCACTTAAAATAATAAGTTCATAGTTTTTTAAATAGTTTTTTAATTTTTCAACTATCGAATCATAATCATCCTGTAAATGAGCTGTGTCAACTGGTAAATTATAATGTTTCAAAGCCGTTTGAAGTAAATACACATTACTTTTACGAATTTGATGTGCTAAAGGAGCTTTGTCAATTTCAACAAGTTCATCGCCTGTAGAAATAATAATCGTTTTAGGCAATCGGCTCACTTTAATTTTTGTTTTTCCAACAGTGGCACAGACCCCTATTTCACTAGGAGAAATTCGAATCCCCGAACGAAGAATTATGTCATCTTTTTTTCTATCAATTCCCTTAAAATGGATGTTTTGTCGGTGCTTTAGTTCTTCAATATTTATTACGGCTACCCCTTCGTTAATCGTAATATCTTCATAACGTATTACTGTATCTACCCCTTCAGGCATAATAGCACCTGTCATCACCTCTAGGCAATTGTCAGCGTCAATTAGGGTCATTTTTGGAGAACCTGCAGCAACAGTAGCTTCTATTTTGAACGAATTACGCCCCTCTTTAAACCGATCATAAGAAATTGCAATTCCATCCATCGTCACTCGATCGAAAGGAGGGAAATCACGATCGGCATGAATATCTTCACGCAAAACTCTATTTATCCCCTGAGCTAGAGGTATTTCCTCTATTCCAAAGTCACGAATATTATTTTCTACAAAATCTAATGCTTCTTCTGATGTAATCATACTAACCTCCTATTGTTGCCATGGATTCCGAAATTGGTGAATTGAGATCTCTATTTTTCTCCGCTTCAAATCCATCTTTTACTCTTTTATTCAATGTGTCTTTAAAATGATTTACTACTTCCAAATCCGTAGCCCCTGATCGTAGTACATCCCTCACACTAATTACCCCGTTGTCGTACAAACACGTTTTTAATGTGCCTTGTGGCGTTAATCTTATCCTATTACAACTTCCGCAAAATGTTCTAGTATAAGCTGCTATAATTCCAAACGATCCTTTATACCCCGCAATTCTATAATTCGAAGAGGTAGAAAATGGTGGGTCAACTAATTTTTCAATTTGATATTTTTCCGATATAGTGCTCACTATCTTTTTCATTGGCCAAAGTGTTTTATTTCCTTGTCCAGAGGTACCGTTAAAGGGCATCTCTTCTATAAAACGAACCGAAACATCATCTTTTTTGGTCAATTCCAACATGGGCTGAATATCTTCAATATTTCGCCCATCCATCACCACCATATTAATTTTCACCTGAATGGAAGAGGACACCAATTTTGCATAGGTCGCCATGACATCATCAAAAACATCTCTTCTTGTAATATCAAAAAAACGTTGTTTATCTAGGCTATCAAGGCTTAGGTTAATTGATTTTATACCAAGATCTTCTAGATGTGCAATTTTATCTTCGGTAAACGTACCATTTGTGGTAATGTTGATTTCTTCAATTTTGTTGATTTTCGAAACTTTCTCCAAAAATTCCATAATCCCTTTTCTAACAAAAGGCTCACCACCTGTAATTCTTATTTTTGAAATCCCTTCATTACTAAGTACGTTTATAATTCTGTACATTTCTTCAAATGAAAGCAGGTCTTTACGATCAACATATTTGATTCCATTTTCGGGCATACAATAAAAACACCTCAAGTTACATCGGTCAGTAACTGCTAGTCTCAAATAATTGATTGTTCTTCCGTGATTATCTACTAACATTTATTGTATATTCATTATTATGAAATGTAATACGCACAAACTATAACAATATTTTATATTTTTTCTTATCTAGCAAAGATAATTAACAAAACGGATTTGCTAAAAAACATAAAAACATATTTCCCTATTTTTGAAAAGTATCCTGATTTAGCCTATTTGGATAGTGCTGCTACTACACAGCGTCCAAAATCAGTAAACGAGGCTATTAATCAATTTAATTCATTTGAAAACGCTAATATACACAGAGGAGTATATGATCTTTCAAATAGTGCAACAAAAAAATTCGAACAAGCACGTGAAAAAGTCGCTCGGTATATCGGCTCCTCAAACCCAAAAACTATAGCTTTCACTAGTGGCACTACCCATTCCATTAACATTATCGCTTATTCTTTTCTAAAATCAACACTTAATAAAGGGGACAATATTGTAATCACCTTATTAGATCACCATGCCAATTTCATCCCTTGGCAAATGATTGCACAGGAGAAAGGTGCTGAACTAAGGGTTGTACCTATAAATAAAAAGGGTGACTTAGACATCACTTCACTAGGGAAAATGTTAGATGAAAAAACAAAAATTTTATCGCTAAACCACATCTCCAATTCACTTGGAACAGTAAATGACATACATGAAATTATTGACCTAGGGCATAAAAAAAATATACCCGTAATGATTGATGCGGCACAAAGCGTTGCCTATTATGATTTGGACATTCTCACCTTTAACTACGATTTTCTTGCTTTTTCAGGGCATAAAATGTTTGCTCCTTTTGGCACAGGCGTACTATATGTCGCTGAAAAATGGATAAAAAGCATCACTCCATATAATTATGGAGGAGGGATTATAAAAAATGTAAGTGCTGAAGAGACTACTTTTAGTGATTATCCATTTAACATAGAAGCTGGCACGCCTAATATTTCGGGTGTAATGGGGCTGTCTAGTGCGATTGATTTTATTAATACATTTGATAAGGCTGAAATGAGGCAACACATTTCGGACGTAACGCACTATTGTATCGAGCAGCTAAGCACCATCAATGACGTGAAAATTATTGGCACCCCAGAAAAACGATCTGGCATTGTCTCTTTTGTTGTTAAAGACATTCACCCTCATGATGTGGCTTCATTTCTAAATCAAGATAACATTGCCGTGCGGGCAGGCATGCATTGCACACAACCTTTGCTGATGTATTTAGAAACTCCTGCCACGGTAAGAGTGTCTTTCTCAATATACAATGATAGGCAGGAAGTAGATCGATTGAAGGCCTCTTTAGTAGCATTAATAAAATTTTGGACGTGACGAAGGAAGAAATACAAGCGCTATACAAAGCACATATATTACCAGAAAACAAGCACCCCTATCATTTCGAAGCAAAAGAAGGCACTTCGGTTTCGTTTGATGCATACAACCCTATGTGTGGAGATAAATTTCATCTATATTTAAATGTAGTGAACGATGTTTTTGATACCGTACATTTCGATGGCATAGGCTGTGCGATTTCAAAAGCCTCCACTTCTATGTTATTAAAAAAAATAGAAGGAATGAGCAAGATTGATGCAAAAGCGATATGTGAAAAATTCATTAATAATTTGACGAACGACCATCAAGTAGATGAATTTAATGACGAGCTAAACACATTAATCGCTTTAAAGCATTTTGATGGAAGGATAGATTGCATCAAGTTAGCCTGGGAAGCACTATTAAACTATTTATTAGTAAAAGACCTAGAGGGATGAAATAGCTAAAAAACCTTCCGAAGCGTATTGATAAAAAATTATTTCAATACGACTACCGTAATTCCTGCACCACCACGCTCTACATGTTCATCGGCAAAAGAGGCAATATTTGGTTCGCCTTTCAATCTATCTCGGACAAGATCACGAAGAATACCATGTCCCTTCCCGTGCAAAACCCTTACTTCATTTTGGTTAAACATTGCCGCTTCATCGATAAAATTTTGTAATAAGGGTAAAACTTCTTCGGCTCGTTTGCCTCGCACATCTAGGGTAGAACTAAATTCTGACATCTTTCGATTTAAGTCAACGCTATTTTTATTGTCGTATTTTGGTTTTCGAAGAGTAGTTTTCGCTTCTCGCTTAGAAATACGTTCCAACCGATTGAGCTTCATGTTTGATTTCAATTGACCAATAAGCACTTCCACATCTTTTCCTTTTCGTGCGGTTACTTCCCCTACCACATCTTGCTCTACTAATCGCACAAAATCTCCAACTTCAATCTCTCCCTTTATTACTTCGATAGAAGATGGTTTTTTTTCTCTTTGTTCAGGTTTTACTTTACTTTTTAGCTGGTTTAACCCCTCTCTTACACGTTTGGTTTCTTTTTTTTCTGCTTTGTTTTCTTTTATATGACGAATGGTCTTCTCAATCTGCCGATTTGTATCTGACAGCAAACGCTCTGCTTCCACTTTAGCTTTATTGATAATCTCTTTTTTCTTCCCTCCTATTTCTTCACTCAACTGTTCGTATTTGCTTAACTGTTGCTTCAGTTTTCTTTCGTTTTCTTTTAGCGATTTTTCTCTTTTTAGCACCCTCGATTTATCTCTCTCCAAATCACGAAGCAACTTATCCATGTCAGTATGCTCACGACCTGCCAATGACTTGGCATGCTCAATCACCTCATGAGATAGCCCTATTTTTCGAGCTATTTCGAGCGCAAAGCTACTCCCAGGCTTTCCTATTTCAAGTATGTAAAGTGGTGTTAGGTTTTGAATATCAAAACGCATAGCTCCATTTTGAAGCCCCGAAGTTTTATCTGCAAATTCTTTCAGGTTAGAGTAATGCGTAGTAATAACACCACAAACTTTTTTATTGACCATACTTGATAATATGGCTTCTGCAATAGCTCCTCCAAAATTAGGTTCAGTTCCAGTACCAAACTCATCAATCAACACTAAACTACGTGCTGAAGCATTTTTAAGGGTATGCTTCATATTGGTGAGGTGAGAACTATACGTACTCAGATCATTTTCAATAGATTGTTCATCGCCAATATCAATAAATATGCTTTCGAATAACCCCAAAGTCGAGTTTTCTTGCACTGGCACCAACATGCCACATTGTGCCATGTACTGCAATATACCCACTGTTTTCAGGCATACCGACTTCCCTCCAGCATTAGGGCCAGAAATTAGTAGTAAGTGATTTTCTGGATCAAGCCTTATATTAAGCGGAACAACTGACTTGTTTTGCTCTTTATGAGACAAGAAAAGCAACGGATGTCGAGCGTTTTCCCAACTTATCATAGGAGTATCAACTATTTCGGGCATTTCTGCTTCCAAAAGTTGAGCTAATTTTGCCTTTGCTCTGATAAAATCAATTATTCCTAAAAAACGATATGCTTTTTTTAAAGGCTCAACTTGATCTCGTACTTTGTCTGTCAGTTTCGTGAGTAACTTTACCACCTCTCTGCGTTCGGCATACTCCAACTCTCTCAGCTGATTATTTGCTTCCAACACCTCTGTAGGCTCCATGAAAATTGTTTGCCCTGTAGTAGATTCTCCATGAATAAATCCTTTCAACTTACGTTTATGTTCTGCAAATAGTGGTATTACCATTCTGCCATCACGCACCGTAAGTGAAGATCCCTCAGGCACATAGCCTTTATCTTTCGAAGATCGAAAAATGCTATCAAGTGTTTTTCGCAATTGCTGATGCCCTTTCCTCATTTCCGAACGAATGTTTTTTAATGCAGCACTTGCATGATCACGAACGACTCCTTTTTCATCTATTATTTCTACTATCTCGCTAATTAATTGGTTATCTATATTTACTAAATAGATCAACTGAGAGAGTTCTGGATATTCTTCCTCGTTTTTCAAAAAAGAAACACAAGATAAAATAGTGTCTAGCGAATTTTTAATTTTTAAAAACTCCTCTTCCAATAAAAACGCACCTATCACCTTTGCCCTTTTTAAAGAGTCGGAAACATCGAAGTAATGATTATGTGGGAAACTTACTCCTGACTGTAATATAGATTTGAATTCTGAAGTTTGAGAAAGCCATGTCGTAACTTGGCGTTTGTCGGATGAAAAATGTAACCGTTCTACAAAACCTTCTCCTAATGTAGATTGACAATATGAAGCTAATAAAACGCTTATTTTATCGACATCGAGTTTTTTTTCTATGTTGCTGGGGTATAACATTTATTCTGGTGTAGTGCCCGATGACTTCGAGTTAACATTTTCGTCACGCTTTTCTTTATTCGTTTTTTCTTCTTGTGCTTCCAGTTTTTCTAATTGTAAATTAAGCGAATCGAGAACAATCTCATTAATTTTTTCAAAATCTTCAGAATGCTCGAAATAATACGAAAGACTATTGTAAAAAGCGGTGGTATCCGTTCCTCTATTTTGTAGAATGTAATTTTGATAATATTGGTATAATAATTCGCTTGAGTCTCTCTTCAAGTTCCGTGTTGTGGCCACTTTTGCCTGAGCAATATAAATGTCCAATAGCACACCTACCATTTCTTCATGATTATAAATACCTGCGGGTAGTTCTTGTTTTTTACTACAAGACCAAAGCAAGACACCACTCAATAACAAATATTTTATTTTCATCTATTTAATACATTTTAAAAACATAGCGTTATTCTACTTCAAAAACCTTCAAAGCAAAATTACTCCTTCCACATTACGTGCAATTATTCCGACACAAAGGTATCACTTCCTTGAAAGGAATTTCAAATTATTCCAATTGCATTCATTTTTTTGAGTAACATCATACAAAAAAGCCAAAAATCATGCCTTATTTTATTGATTTATAAACGTATTTTGTTTTTTTGCTACCAAAAGAAGATATAAAAAAACAATCAACCATATAATTTTAAAATATGCCTCTTTTCATTTAAAAACGGCAAAGAAAGTAATTACCTTTCACACTGAAAAAATGCCTCATAAATAATTCAAATTATCATGGTCGAAAATTACCATATTTTGTTTTAATTTTAAAGCCCAAAAATCATTCCAATGAGGGAGATTATAAAGAAATTAAGAAAATACGAAATCCAGATCAGAAAAGCACTGAATACACAGATGCAGGGCGACTTCCGGTCTATCTTCAAAGGCTCGGGACTTGAGTATGAAGATGTGCGTGCCTACCAATATGGCGATGACGTTAGGTCAATCGATTGGAATGTTTCCGCCAAAGGGCATGGCACTTTTGTAAAAACCTTTAAAGAAGATAAAGAACAAGTAGTGTTTTTTATGCTAGACGTGAGTGCTTCTGAAGAAATTGGTACTCCAGGAAAACAAAAGTTAGATATTGGAAAAGAAATATGTGGTGTTTTAGCATTAGCCGCATCAAAGGAATCAAGTCAAACAGGTGTGATGTGCTTTTCCGATACTCGTGAAATGTACGTAAAACCTACAAAAGGTGAAAAAAAAGCGTATGAGATTATTGGTCGTCTGTATGATTTAAAAGCTAAATCAAGAAAAACGAATATTAACGAAGCCTTAGCGTTTACTATGAAAACGTTGAAAAGAAGAGCCATAATTATTATTATTTCAGATTTTATTGATGAAGATTATCATCATAATCTTAAAGCGATGGCAAAGAGGCACGATTTAATTGTATTA
>JAOULS010000100.1 GCA_029881895.1 Cyclobacteriaceae bacterium
CGACATTGTTTTTAAAGAAAAAACAATCTATCACGACCCTACATTATACATTTATATAAGTTCAAAACATATAACTACAGATGCTCCAAAAGGGGCTGAAAATTGGTTTGTTTTGATCAATGCACCCAATAATGAAGGGCAAGATTGGGATGAACTAATAATAAAATCTCGACAATTCGCTATCGAAAAAATAAATAAAATACTAAACACTTCTATAGAAGAACATATTGAATTTGAGAAATGTATATCTCCTACATCAATAGAAATGGATTACTCAAGTGCTTTTGGGGCTGTTTACGGAAATAGTTCTAATAATAAATTTGCTGCTTTTTTAAGGCACGCCAATTTTTCAAGAAAAATTAAAAATCTATATTTTGTTGGGGGAAGCGTTCATCCAGGAGCAGGAATTCCAATGTGTCTAAATTCTGCTAAAATTATGGAACAAGTGATGACTTAATTTTCATACTCCTTTTTCTTAAACAATTCATAAAAAGTAATCAAAAAGAGTAGCATAAACATACAATAGAATACATCTTCGACTGGAATCGTAAAGAATCTAAAATTAAAAATATCAACATCATTATACCATACCACTTCACCTTGTATAAAAGATCCAGTCAAAACACCATTCATTACCACAAAAGGAAGGAGTACAAATAGAAAAGAAATATAAAATCTGCCCAAATATTTTGCATTATACATGAACTGATGAAACAGCAATAGCACACTTAAAAATCCCATTGCAACTATAGTATACATTTGATGAATCCCTATATACAACAAGAATAAAACGACAACCAACACAACCAAATTTATCGCTTTACCTAATTTTTCATATTTATTTCTAGTATCAAAATAAACTACTACCTCATAGATAAATACACATGAAAAAGGTACCACAACAAAAAACATCCATTCCTCAATAGGTAAACCAACTACATACCACCCTAGTGTGTAATTTTCATTAAAACCCCATACCCCAATTCGGGTAAATGCAATATCCCAAATAATCATAACTACCATCATAATCGGAAGGGCTCTGAAAAAATACTTCCACTTCTTTTGATAGTTTATCCTTTTATCCCAACTCATAAACAATGGGTAAGATAAAGTGAATAAGTTGAGAAGAAGATAAAGATAAGGCACGTTTTGGTTATTATAGTTAGGTGTCTGATATATTATTAATCGCTTTTTTTTCGGGTGAAAAAACGAAAAGGTACCCACAGCATACCGTAGCACACATCATTGTCTTTATTATAATCTTTTTTACCATCATGCTTATGATGTGCCCAATGCCCTCTTTTTAAGGACAAAAGATATCTGTTTTTTGTGTTTGGAAACATCTTAAACCGCTGATGTATCAGCCCATCATGAATTAGCATATAACTTATTCCGTACAAAGTAATGCCTATTCCCATATACAATCTATAATCGCACCCTGCCATAATCCCAAACATTATCAATAACCAACTAGGGATGCCAAAAACAAGTGCAAAGAAATCGTTACGCTGAAATTTTTTATTATTAGGAATATGATGATCCATATGTACATACCACATAAATCCATGCATAACATATTTGTGCAAGCTCCAAGCCACAATCTCCATTCCGACAAATGAAATAATTATCACAAAGAAGTTATACAGGTAAGACATACTTGTTATATTAATTTAAACACCTTTTTGATTATACTAACGATTACTATTGAATATTTTTTTCCATTAGATAGCCGTACTCTATTGTTTAATATTCCTTTTACATCAGCGTTTTTTATCTTCATCAACAATTCATAATAATACTTGTAGGCTATATATGTTCCAAAACGAGCTTTTTTGGGCAATTTTTTCACACCAATATATCCTTCCTCAAAATCTTTGGCTATATCTTCTTCTATTTTTTTCTTCGCTTCAGCATTAAAATTTTCTATTTCTAAGTTCGGAAAATACATTCTTTTTAAATCAAAATAATCTGTTTTAAAGTCTCGAAGGAAATTGATTTTCTGAAAAGCTGCCCCTAATTTTTTAGCAGGGATTTTTAGTTGTTCATATTGTTCACTATCTCCCTCACAAAAAATTTTCAAACACATCAGCCCTACTACTTCAGCTGAGCCCAAAATATATAGTTCATATTCCTGATTACTATAAACCCGTTCTTCTAAATCCATTTTCATACTATTCAAAAACTGACGAATTAAGTCGTGATCAATGTTAAATCTATTTACTACTTCTTGGAAGCTATTCAATACAGGATTTAAACTAATCCCTTTTTCAATAGCATCAAATGCATCTTTTTCTAATTGATCTAACATTCGTTTTTGATCATATCCAGAGAATGAATCAACAATTTCATCGGATAAGCGAACAAAGCCATATATCGAATAAATAGGATTATGTAAACTTTTATGAAGGCAACGAATACCTATTGAAAAAGAAGTACTATATGCATTCGTAATGACTCTACTAACTTTAATAGACACATGGTCATAAATATTTTTCATAGAAATATTTTAACTATTTCTTTTGCTACTATTTTTCCTGATATTAAAGCAGGAGGAACACCAGGTCCAGGCACGGTTAACTGTCCAGTATAAAATAAATTATGCAATTTAGCATTCTTTATTTTAGGTTTCAAGATTGCCGTTTGTTTTAGTGTATTTGCCAAACCATACGCATTTCCTTTAAACGCATTATAATCTATCACAAAATCATTTTGCGCATAGTTTTTTACAAAAACAATGTCTGATTCAATATCCTCTCCTGTTAATCTTTCTATTTTTTTTATCAATTTATTCAAATACATTTCTCGTATTTCTGGCGTATCTATAAGGCCTACCGCAACCGGAATAAGACCTACTAATGCTTCACAACCTTTGGGAGCTATAGTGGGATCTGTTTTTGAAGCGACTGACACATACATTTGAGGTCTTGAAGGCCATTTTGGAGAATCGTAAATTTCTCTTCCATGTACTTCAAAGTCTTCATCGAAAAACAAATTATGATGTTCTAAGCTATTTAATTTTTTCTTAATAGCAATATAAAATAGTAATGCAGAGGGTGCCATCACACGAGAATCCCAATACGATTTTGTGTAGTTTCTGAAATTTTCAGGAAGCAAGTATTGTTCTACATGATGATAATCAGCTGCCCCTATAATGACATCAGCTGAATGCATTTTTTGATCTACAACAACACCTACTGCTTTATTATTTTTAACTACAATTTCCTGTACAACCGCTTTATATTGAAATTTCACTCCTTGCATTTTTGCAACTTCAACCATTGAATCTGCGATAACTGACATCCCTCCCATAGGATACCAAGTACCCAATTTCAAGTCGGCATAGTTCATAAGAGTATATAACGCAGGAATATTTTGAGGCATTGCCCCTAAAAAAAGAACAGGAAATTCAAGTATACTTCTAAGTTTAGGATGTTGAAAATGACTCGCTACTAACTTCTTTACTGACTTAAATAAGTCCAGATGAAAAGCCCCCGTCAAGCTTTTCATATTAACAAATTCTAATAAAGAAAGTCCTGATTTCTCAATAAATCCTTCAATGGCGATTTCATATTTTTGTTGTGCTGCATTGATAAACGTATTTAATTTTTTAGAGCTTCCTGTTTCAATACTCTCAAAAACATTTTCAATTTCACTCCACTCAGATGAAATATCAATAGAATCGTTATAATTAAAAAAAACTCGATATGAAATTTCTAGTTTTATTAAATCGTACAATTGATCAACCTTACAATCGAAATCATTAAAATAATTTTCAAACACATCGGGCATCCAATACCATGACGGTCCCATGTCAAACCTAAAGCCATCCTTTTCAAAAACTTGAGCTCTCCCTCCAGCTTTTTCTAATTTTTCGAAAACAGCTACTTCAAAACCTTGTTTTGCCAAGTAAGTAGCAGCAGACAAGCCTGCAAACCCTGCACCGATTACAACTACTTTTTTTGACATGAAAAATTATTCAATTATAAAGGACACTATATTATTCTAACACTAGTTTTTTTTGAGAAACACCCATCCAATTACAAAGTACATACAGCAATCTCGCTCCAACATTTCCATCCCATTCACTATCTCCAGGAGCCACTTCATTAAGATCAAACCCTATTATTTTTTTCCCAGATGCCACTACAACTTTAATTAAAAACACCGCCTCATCATACCCCAAACCACCAGGTACTGGCGTACCTGTATTTGGACAATATTTAGGGTCTAGGCCATCAATATCAAAACTAATATAAACCTGTTCTGGTAATTGATTCACAATGGTTTCACACATTTTTTTCCAAGTAGTGCCGTGAAATGAAGCTTCTTTAATTTCCTCATCAAAAAAAGTGACAATCCTACCCTTCGAGTTTTTAACTATTTCCATTTCCTGTTCACAACAATCTCTCACCCCTACTTGCACCAATTTAGTTAAATTCTCACAATGCAATGCATTATACATTATTGATGCATGTGAGTACTTAAATCCTTCGTATGCCTCTCTTAAATCGGCATGTGCATCGAATTGAAGAATACCAAACGATGAGTATTTTTCATTAAGTGCTCTTATTAATCCCAGAGGAGTACTATGGTCGCCCCCTACTACACCCACTAGCTTTCCTTTCTTCAAGTATTTCTCGGCTTCCGATTTCACATATATATTAAGCTTTTCAGATATTTCATTTATGCTTTTCGGAATCACCTTTAATTCAGGATTTCGATCACTCGTTTTGCCTTCTTCAAGTGCTTTAATATATTTAATTGCTAAGCTACGGTATTTATTATTTTCTTGAATGATTTCTTTAGGGATATGCGTCATGGCGATACCCATTCTCCAAGCATTATTAATCCCTTTTACAAATAAATCTACTTGAGTTGAAGCATTAAGTATTGCCTCAGGCCCATCAGATGTGCCTGCATTATACGAAACCGTCACTTCCCATGGCACAGGAAGCAACACTACTTCGGCATCCTCCGCTCCAAATGGAAGTCCAAAAATGTTTCCCTGATGACCCACTCCATTTGGGTCAAAATCATTTATCAACTGTTCTTTACTACTCAATGTTTATTTTTTTTGACAAAAAAATTATTCTAAACCCATTAAAGCAAGTAAAAATGGGAAACAGTTAAATAATAAACTGAAATAATGAAAAAATAGTATTTCACTAACTAAAAAGATCTTAAAAATTTAATAAGTCAGGGTATTCATACCACTTAAATTCAGCGTTGTTTTCTGACACCATTGACCAGTTATTAAAATCAAAAGATAAACACACTAACCCGCATGTTGACATATTCCCTATGGGCTCTCCAGAAAGGTACTCAGCTAGAAAAGTAATGGCAGGGTTATGGCCTACTAAAAGTGTCGATTTCCATTCATCTTTAAAATTATTCACCGCCTTTAATAAGGTTCTAATTGATGCATTATATATTTCACTATTATAATGTATTCTTGACAAATCATATCCAATTTGTTCAGCGACAAGTTCGGATGTGTAACGTGCACGAATAGCAGGACTACTAATCATCATGTCAGGAATAATATTTTTATTTTTTATATTAATTCCCATCCGAGTAGCATTCTGTGTGCCAATAGCTGTTAATTGGCGATCTGCATCACTCTCATCATGTTGTTTATCTAAAGTTTGTGCGTGACGTAATAAATAGAGCTTTTTAGCCATTTAGATGTGTTTAATTGAACATTTCAATCCTTGATAATTACCTTAATATAAGCAATGATAATTATTTAATCATTTACACTTCCTTTATTTTTTGAAAAATTTATTGATATTTGGCTTCTCACAAATAAGAAAGAGGAAATTTATGTCGAATAATTTAGTGATTGTTGAGTCACCTGCCAAAGCAAAGACCATTGAAGGTTATTTAGGGAAAGACTTTAAAGTAGCGTCAAGTTATGGCCATGTGCGTGATTTGCCAAAAGGAAATAAGGCCATTGACATAGAAAATGGTTTTACTCCTACCTATGAAATAACGAGTGATAAAAAACAAGTTATTAGTGAATTGAAAAAATTAGCTAAAGGAGCAAAAACCATCTATTTAGCAAGTGATGATGACCGTGAAGGAGAGGCAATATCTTGGCACTTGAAAGAGGCTTTGAAACTTGATGAATCTAGAACAAAACGTATCGTATTTCGAGAAATCACTAAAAGTGCAATCACCAAAGCTATTGAAAGCCCTAGAGGAATCGATATTGATTTGGTTCATGCGCAACAAGCACGTAGAATACTCGACCGATTGGTAGGGTTTGAATTGTCTCCTATTCTATGGAAAAAAATAAAAACAGGTCTTTCTGCAGGAAGAGTGCAATCAGTAGCAGTAAAACTTGTAGTTGAAAGAGAGCGAGAGATTGGTGAATTTACCTCTACTTCTTCTTACAAAATTTCAGCTATATTTGATTTAAAGGGGGGGAAACAGCTCAACGCAGAATTACCAAGTAAGTTTAAGACATTCGAAGAAGCAGCGTCTTTTTTAAAATCATGTGTTAAAGCCGTATTTGACATTAAGGACTTACAAAAAAAGCCAGCTAAAAAATCTCCTGCACCTCCATTTACTACATCAACTTTACAGCAAGAAGCAAGTAGAAAATTAGGTTTTTCTGTCTCTCAAACTATGATGGTTGCTCAAAAACTGTACGAAGCGGGTAAGACCTCTTATATGAGAACAGATTCAGTAAATCTATCACAAGAAGCAGTAGATGGAGCTGTTAAGGAAATTTCAAACGCTTATGGAAAGGATTATATTCAAACTAGGGTATATAAAACAAAATCTAATAGTGCTCAAGAAGCTCACGAGGCTATCCGTCCCACTAATTTTGGCGTTCATAAAGCTGGGAGTGATCGAAATGAAGAACGACTATATGATTTAATATGGAAACGTGCTATTGCTTCACAAATGGCAGATGCTCAATTAGAAAAAACTACTGCTACTATTTCTATCTCTACTACACCACAACATTTGATGGCTCATGGGGAAGTGGTAAAGTTTGAAGGGTTTCTGAAAGTTTACACAGAATCTACGGATGATGAACATGATGAAGAACAAAAAGGCATGCTTCCCCCTTTAGAAATTGGGCAAGTATTAGACCTAAAAGAAATGAATGGACGACAAACTTTTTCACGCCCACCAGCGAGATATGCAGAGGCAAGCTTAGTAAAAAAATTAGAAGAATTGGGTATTGGTAGACCTTCCACTTACGCTCCTACTATTTCAACGATTCAAAAGAGAAATTATGTAGAAAAAGATTATAGAGATGGAACGGAAAGAAAATACAAGGTGCTCAACTTATCCAACAATATCGTAACTGATAGTGAAAAAACAGAGATGACAGGTGCTGAAAAAGGAAAGCTTTTTCCTACTAATATTGCCATGGTAGTAACTGACTTTTTGGTAGAACACTTCCCTAACGTAACTAACTATTCTTTTACTGCCGATGTAGAAAAAGAATTTGACGACATTGCAAATGGAACAAAGGCTTGGGATAAAATGATTTCTGATTTTTACGGTGAATTTCATAACCGTGTAGAAATTACTAATAATATTGAAAGAAAAGATATTGACACCTCCAGAGAATTAGGAATTGATCCAAAAAGTGGAAAAAAATTGATTGTAAGGCTTGGGAAATTTGGCCCTATGGCTCAAATAGGAGAACTTGAAGAGGGCAGTGATGAAAAACCAAAATATGCAAGCCTTCTACAAGGTCAGTTTATTGAAAAAATAACATTCGAAGAAGCACTAGACTTATTCAAATTACCACGTGATGTGGGACATTATGAGGATAAAAAAATTAGTGCTGCCATTGGTAGGTTTGGCCCTTATCTTCGGTATGACAACCTTTTTGTTTCTATTCCTAAAACTGATGACCCTTATACGATTGATGAAGTAAGAGCTATAGAATTGGTGAAAGAGAAATTAATAGCTGAAGCGAATAAATACATTCAAACTTGGGATGAGAATCCAGATATCCAAGTACTTAACGGAAGATATGGCCCTTACATTAAAGCAGGGAAGAAAAATGTTAAAATACCAAAAGATAAAGTGCCAGAAGAATTGACATTAGAAGAATGTATAGCGCTTGCTGAAAAAGCACCTGAAAAAAAAGGAAGAGGAGGGAGAAAGAAAAAATAAAAATTAATTTCTTCATTTAATGTGACCTCATTCATTTTTTTTGAATCGAACTCACATTAAATGAAGAAATGTTTATATTTACATAAAAAGAACCATATACTACTATGAAAAACTTAATTGGACTTCTTATCGTTGTAACCATTTTTAGCTGTTCGGGGGATCATTCCGAGCAAGAAGTTAAAATGTTTGAAATTGCTAATCGGCAGATGGAATTCAATGATTATAAAGTTTTAAAAATTAATGGTCTTGTAGAAGAGAATGATAGCGTTACCACATCTCACATAGATGTTGTGAAGAATTGCAACGAATTTCATAAAAACATTTTGAAATTTCAAGTAAAAATCAAAGACCTTAACACTAATCAAAAAGAAGTACGTTTAGAGATAAATGAGTATTTAGATCGTTTTCTACAAGAAGTAAACCCTGAATTGAGTCATGAAAGTTATTTAGACGGGGCAATTTCTAGAGGCTTACTAGCTATTGAACTTTCCTACATCGAAAAAAGCTTTTTGGAAGAGCAAGAGCATAGAGCAAATCAATAAAAAATATTAATAGTATATATGGCTATTAACCGTGTTCTCAATGATACTCCATAATTTTCAACCATTATGAAAATTGTAGTACTAACAGGAGCGGGCATTAGTGCTGAAAGCGGTATTCCTACTTTTCGGAGTGAAGATGGTTTGTGGGAGGGACATGATGTAAGGGAAGTTGCTTCCCCACAAGGTTGGGCTGCAAACCCCGAACTCGTTCTTCGTTTCTATAATGAAAGAAGAAAGAACACTTTAGCATCAACCCCGAACCGTGGCCATTTAATACTAGCTGAGCTAGAGTCTGTTCACGAAGTAAGTATCATTACACAGAATATAGATAACCTCCATGAAAAAGCTGGCTCATCGAACGTTATCCACCTACATGGAGAAGTATTAAAAGCAAGAAGCACCCTTGATGATAGCTTAGTTTATGATATAGATAGTTGGGAATTAAATCTTGGAGAGTTATGTGAGAAAAAATCTCAGCTTCGCCCACATATCGTATGGTTTGGTGAAATGGTACCCATGATGGATGTGGCTATAGAAGAAGTGATGACTGCGGATATATTTTTAGTGGTAGGCACCTCTATGGCAGTATACCCTGCCGCTGGACTAATCAATTACATTAGTGAAGAAATACCTAAGTACATTATAGACCCCAATATGCCCGAAGTTGGCAATATACCCAACTTGCATTGCATAGAAAAAATTGGAAGCGAAGGGTTGGAAGATTTTAAAGAACTACTTCAACTATAACTCCATAAACAATACCAATTAACATTTATAATGACGCATATCTTCCTATGAATTTAATTTTGTGATACGTTAAAAATGCTCCTCGTAACTAATG
>JAOULS010000101.1 GCA_029881895.1 Cyclobacteriaceae bacterium
AGGACATAAAATTCATCTTATTGAAGGAAGTTATAAAAACATTAAAATCACTACTACTGAAGATTTGAAAATAGCTGAAGTTTTATTTCTTAAATGAACAACTACTCAATTAAATCCTTGCCATGATTAAGATGACACATATCTCATCGATTATTTCTATATTTTAATTTGTAATGCTCCCTTTTCAGTAAGATTATATACTCTTTCAGTGTTATTAACATAATCCGGAAGTTCTTTATATGGCTTTAATACAAGAAGCTTATACTCAAAATTTTTCACTATCCTCTCATATATTTTTTTATGTACTTTAGAAGTATAAACATAATCAACCGTCAATTTTTCTTTAAAATTACTATCAAAATCAGGTGAAATGATCGCCATCAATTTCCCATTCCAAGAAATTAAATCATATCCAACCATTTTTTTATGAAAGGGCTTTCTAGATCCTTCATTAACATGAAGATAATCAATCGGAATATTTCTACTTAAACGGTAAGGAGCAATATGAAATTTTAACTTATCGGTATCTGTAAGTAAAGTGCTATCTGCAAATAAGTAAGCTTCATTTCCTTGAATAAAATCTATCGCCACTGAATTATTTGCTGAATAAAAAACAAGTTCGGTATTGTTTATATTATCAATCTTATTTAAATAATTAGTAATGGAGAAACCTACAACTGGAATGGCAAAAATGACTACCCAAGAAAGTTTACGAAAATGAATAAGTCCTAAAAAAGCCATAATGGCAATCATAATACACCACGACTGAAAAGTTGTTAAATAAATATTATCAAAGGTATTATTGGGTATTTCTTTAATAAGAAAAACTAGTTCATTAATAATCCAAATTTCTTTTTGGAGCATCCACCCTATCCACTCCCCGATCATTGGCACCCAATCAACAGCAAATAATAACAACCCGCTACATAGGATTATAAATGCCCCAGGAATTACAAATAAGTTGGAAATAAAAAAGTAAGAAGGCAATTGATGAAAATACAAAGCCACTAATGGTGCTGTAGCTATTTGAGCAGCTATTGAGACACTCGTGATTACCCAAACCTTATCTATTATCTTATTCTTTACATACCATAGGTTATATATTTTAGATTGTAAATATACTATCCCAAAAACAGCCAAAAAAGAAAGTTGAAAGCCTACCGCCATAATTAGGTATGGGTTAAAACACAACAACACGAAGGCTGAAATAGCCAATGTATTATAAATATTACTTTGCCTATTTGTAACACTTGCCATGGAAACAAAAGAAAACATGGTAACTGCTCGTAATACAGAAGCAGAAAGACCAGTAATAAAAGCATACCCCCACAGCCCCATTAGCACAGTTACTAAAAAAATCCATTTTCCAAATCTATTATTCTTCAATGGTTTCAAGAGAAGGATAATAATCCAATAAATAACCCCAACATGTAATCCTGAAACAGCCAACACATGCATAGCACCAGCGGATGAATATGCTGAACTAACACCCTTACTTATCTCATCTTTCACCCCAATAATTAATGCTAGAGCTATGGCACGTTCTCTTTTCGTGCTTATGTGCTGCTCTATAATCTTTTCACACCAATTTCTTGCAATAATTGAATATTCAATAATTTTAGAACCATGTCCATTACTTACTATCGAATACTCATTAAAACGAATAAAATGGCTGAAATAAATCCCTTTAAACCCTATGTATTCACTATAATTAAATTCATTAGGGTTTTTGGGTGACTCTATTTTGCTTGGACTACCAGCAACTAATAACTTTTGTCCGTATTTAATTAATGACTTAGATGAATCACTTTTTATATAAAGATATACCTTGCCAATTCCTTTTTTCCATCCATTTATCGTTTTTATTTCATCTATTTCTAAAAGGATTCGTTCACTACTAGGTTTTAATACTGGTTCTAATTTTACAAAAGCACTATATCCTAAAATCTCATCCTGCTCATGAAAAATATGTTGATGGTTATTGATTGGCGTGTAAAGCCATGTTATTGAAAATCCCATTACAAACACTAACCAAAACAAAGTGACGGAAACAATACTATTGAATGAGATAAAACGGTTTTTATTTATGAATACTATTAAAAGCAGATATACCGCAAAAGAGAGTAGTATTATAGTCCCTATCATCTCCTTTGAAAAAGGATCAATTATATATACGCAAGTTATAATCCCAATTATATAGAAAAAGGTAATTCGAAGAAAAGGAAAAGAAACCCAATTGTACATACAGTATTTTCAGATAGCCCTTCTACATAAATAAATTATTTCTTCAAATTATCATAATTATATTTAAAGAAATTGTATGAAAATCATAAAATCATGTTCTGATGCGGGATATCACACTCCATAAAAATATCTCCTTGCGATTGAAAACCAAATTTAGCATACAAAGGAATGGCTTCTACCTGAGCATGTAAATAACATTTCCCTTTAGAATTCTCTATCAAATGATCTATATCTTTTAAAACCGCTGAAACCAAAGCTGACCCTACCCCCATGCCTCTATATTCTTTGAGTACTGTAAATCTTTCCAATTTAATTCCTTTATTAGTCTCCCTCCAACGTGCAGTGCCAACAGACACCCCTTTCACTTTCGCTATAAAATGTCTAGAAATAATATCGAATTCATCAAACTCTTCTTCATGGCTCACCTTTTGTTCTTTGACAAAAACTATTTCTCTAATAGTAAATGCATCTTGCAAATCATTGTCATCTTCTATCAAAAGAACTTTTACTACACTATTATTCATTACTGTCTTCGTACTCTTTATAAGCTGAAATTATACCTTTTACAAGTCGATGCCTCACCACATCCTTATCACTCAAATAAACAAATTCAATTCCCTTTACTTTCTTCAATATATTAGTAGCCTCTAGTAATCCAGAGTTTTGTTTTCTAGGCAAATCAACTTGTGTTAAATCTCCATTCACTATTACTTTAGAACTGGGCCCCATTCGCGTTAAAAACATTTTCATTTGCATGGGCGTTGTGTTTTGAGCTTCATCTAATAACACAAAAGCACTATGCAGGGTTCGTCCACGCATATACGCTAGTGGAGCAATTTCAATTATTCGATTTTCTTGATAATACTTTAATTTTTCTGAAGTGATCATATCTCCTAAAGCATCAAAAATTGGTCTCAAATATGGATCTAGTTTTTCTTGTAAATCTCCTGGTAAAAAACCTAACGCTTCACCCGCTTCTACTGCGGGACGAGTGATAATTATTTTTTTAACTTCTTTATTTTTCAATGCTCTAACAGCCATTGCTACTGCAATGTACGTTTTCCCTGTACCAGCAGGTCCCACCGCAAAAACGAGATCATTATTAGATACTGCCTTGACTAGTTTTTGTTGATTTACAGTTTTAGGTTTTATTCCAACCCCACGTGTACCATATACCAATACTTCTTCATTGTTCAAGCTGTCTTGACTAGCATCTTTTTCTAAATAGGATTGTACATTTTCTTCCGTAACCTTCCCAAACTTATTATAATGCTCTAATAAGGCACTTAAAATGTTGTTAATTTTAAGTATTTCTTTTGTATTCCCTTGAATTCTAATTTCATTTCCACGCGATACAATTTTGCTTTTCGGAAATGCTATGGCTACTTCTTTTATGTTTTTATTTTCTACACCTAGAAAATCAATTAGGGATATATTGTCGAGTGTAATAACCTTTTCTACCAAATGTGAAATATTTATATTTTAGGATTAAAAAATATTTATTTTTGCTTTATAAAAATACAAAATAACACATGGTATATCAAATTACTTTTAGCTGCCATGATATTTTTATTTGCACCTCTACACCTTAAGAGGATAAAACATTATAAAATAATAAAGTGTTCAAAAGACACTTGCAAAAAGTCCTAAATTGGAACTTTTATATGACCATAATTACTTTACTTACCGACTTTGGAATTACGGATCACTATGTTGCTTCATTAAAAGCAGCTATATTAAGTGTTAATCCAGAGGTAACTATCGTTGACATTAGCCACAACATTATCCGAAGTGATATTGCACATGCTTCTTTTGTTTTAAAACAATGTTATCAAGATTTTCCAGAAGGAACTATTCACTTAGTATCGATAGGTACTTCTGGGCATCCCGAAGAAAAAATAATTGCTTTAAATATCAATAACCATTATTTTATTGGTGCAGATAATGGATTATTAGGGCTCATAAGTGATCATGAGGCCGAGCAAACTGCTGAAATTAATTCAACTAATGAATTTTCAACTTTTGTAGCAAAAAAACTAATGGCAGCAACAGCTGCGAAAATTGCTAATGGTATTCCTTTCAAGGATATAGGCAGCCCTATTCCTTCATATAGAAAAATGATAGGAAGACACTTACGCGCTACAAAAAAACAAATTTCAGGAAATGTGATACGTGTTGACCATTACGGAAACCTTATTACAAATATTGATAAAAAAGTATTTATGGCCCTTGTTCAAGAAAGGCAATTCAGTATTAATTTTGGAAGGAATAAGTCTAGAAAAATAAATGACTATTATAGTCAAGTAGAACCTGGTGAATATTTCGTTCTTTTTAACGATTCAGATCTACTAGAAATAGGAATTTATTTAGGAAATGCATCTGAACTTCTTGGATTAGAGTTCGACAGTACTGTAATGATAAATTTTGAAGAATAGTCAAACTGATAATGTATAAAAACATGTTAATACGATTTGTAAGAATGACATTCAAAGAAGAAGAAGTGGAAAATTTTCTTTTGATATTTGAATCAAGTAAACATAATATTAAAAACTTCCCAGGTTGTAATCACCTTGAATTGTTCCAAGACTATCATAATCCAGCCATTTTTAGCACCTACAGTACCTGGGAAAATGATGAATATTTGGATAATTATCGTAATTCGGAATTGTTTAAAAAGGTATGGAAAAAAACGAAGGTGTTATTTGCAGAAAGTCCAGTTGCTTACTCTCAAAAAAAACATACTCTAGTAGATTGAAAAATCTCAAAGAAGTGTATTGTATATTAATAAATGTTTAACATATTTGCATCCCAATTCAGTTACATGAATATGCCCAGATGGCGGAATTGGTAGACGCGTTGGTCTCAAACACCAATGTCTTCGGACGTGCCGGTTCGACCCCGGCTCTGGGTACTAAACCTGATTGCAGTTAGCATTCAGGTTTTTTTATGGTCATGCACACAACTAATTTTAATTAGAAGACAAATACAGCTCTAAAGCAGCAATGTTCTTTTTGCTATTCCCAATAAAAATTTGATCATTAACAATGAAAACTGGTCGCTTTAAAAAAGTATATTCCTCTAATATATAATTCTTATAATCATTTTCTTCCAAGGTCATGTCTTTTAATCCTAATGACTTGTATTTCATAGCCGATCTACTAAATAGAGATTCGTAAGATCCTGCCATTCGCTTCATTTCATCTAGCTGAACAGAGGTTATTTTATCATTTTTAATATCCTGTTTCACGAATTCATCTCCAATATTGAGTGTTTTTAATATTCGAGTACAAGTACTACAAGAAGATAGGTAATATACTTTTTTCATTATTATATGAATGGTTTAAGAATTCATTTTTCCGTCAACTATTTCAAGTTTTCGATCTGCCATATTAGCCAATTCAGTATTGTGAGTCACAATAACAAAAGTTTGACCTAATTCATCTCTAAGATTAAAAAACAGTTGATGCAAATCTTGAGCATTTTTAGAATCAAGGTTGCCACTTGGTTCATCAGCGAATACAATATCTGGGTTGTTTATTAATGATCTCGCTACTGCTACTCGCTGTTGTTCGCCACCTGATAGTTCTGAAGGCTTATGGTTCATCCTGCTCTCTAATCCAAGCGTAGTCAATAACACCTTCGCTTTACTAACAATTTTTGATTTATTTTCTTTAGCAATAAATCCTGGAATACACACGTTTTCTAAAGCCGTGAATTCCGGCAATAAATTATGAAACTGAAAAATAAATCCTATTTTCTTATTTCTGAATTTAGCCAGATTTTTTGAAGTCAACTTACTGATTTTCTCGTCATTCAACCACACATCACCACTACTTGGGTTATCCAACGCACCCAAAACATGTAACAAGGTACTCTTCCCTGCACCAGATGCTCCTACTATGGCAACTATTTCTTTTTCACTGACTGAAAGATCAACCCCTTTCAATACCTCCAAGCCATTGTACGATTTAGTTATATTTTTTGCTACAAGCATATTTCGTAATGATTTATTGACTCAAACTTACTAAATAGATTTGACTCTGGTAATAACTAAGTTTTTAAATGTGTATTACTTGAATAATAAAGACAAATGAAGTAGATTCGTGCAAAATTTTAGCTCATGAATATACACGAATATCAAGCAAAAGAAATATTAAAATCTTATGGCGTAAAGATTCAACATGGTATTGTTGTTGATAATCCTGAAAAAGCTACTGCCGCTGCCAAGGAACTAAATAAGGAGACTGGAACAGAGTGGTTTGTAGTAAAAGCTCAAATACACGCAGGTGGAAGGGGTAAGGGAAAAGTAACTGAAACAGGTTCGAATGGCGTTGTATTAGCAAAAAGCTTAGAAGAGGTGCCAGAAAAAGTGAAAGGCATTTTAGGAGGCACACTTATAACACATCAAACGGGTGAAGAAGGTAAAAAAGTAAACAAAGTATTAATTGCGGAAGATGTTTACTACCCTGGAGAAACGGAACCAAAAGAATATTATCTAGGAATACTACTAGATAGGGCTCAAGGTAAAAATGTGATAATGGCCTCTACAGAAGGAGGTATGGATATTGAAGAAGTAGCTGATAAAACTCCAGAGAAAATTATAAAAGAATGGATAGATCCTTCTGTAGGACTACAAGGGTTTCAAGCTAGAAAAATTGCTTTTTCTCTAGGGCTAGAAGGTAATGCGTTTAAAGAAATGGTGAAATTTATTTTCTCACTTTACAAAGCATACGAAGGGACAGATTCTTCCATGTTCGAAATCAACCCTGTACTAAAAACCTCTGACAACAAAATATTAGCAGTTGATGCCAAGGTTAATTTAGATGAAAATGCATTATATCGTCATAAAGATTTAGCCGAATTAAGAGATTTATCTGAAGAAGATCCTTTAGAGGTAGAAGCTGGGAAGCATGGCTTGAATTACGTGAAGCTTGATGGCAATGTAGGCTGTATGGTAAATGGTGCCGGACTAGCAATGGCAACAATGGATATCATAAAAATATCAGGAGGTGAGCCTGCCAATTTTCTTGATGTAGGGGGTGGTGCAAATGCCGAAACAGTAGAGTCTGGATTTAGAATTATATTAAAAGATCCAAATGTAAAGGCTATTCTAATAAATATATTCGGAGGAATAGTTCGATGTGATCGAGTAGCCAATGGAGTAGTTGAAGCTTATAAAAAAATAGGGACCATAAACATTCCTATTATTGTTAGACTTCAAGGAACAAATGCTGAAGAAGGCGCTAAAATTATAGAGGAATCTGGGTTAGAGGTTTCTTCCGCTATTGTTTTAAAGGATGCTGCTGAAAAGGTAAAAGAAGCATTAGCATAGTTAATATTTTAAATTATTTATTATCATAAATGATTTATGCACTCGTAGTTCAACTGGATAGAATACCGGATTTCGGCTCCGGGGGTTGAGGGTTCGAATCCTTCCGAGTGCACTTTTACTTTCCTTTTATCGTTCTAAATGATGTAAAACTTTTATTTCACCAAGTTTATATTTATTTTAGTCTTATTATTAGATGAAGTTATAATGAAAAAAGGATTCTTTATTACAGTTATATTCATTTCAATTATTTCCATTGAAGCATTTTCTCAAAGTTTTTATTCTAGAAAACGAGAAAGAAAATTCATTGGTTCTGTAGGTACTGGTACTAGTACTTATTATGGAGAACTAAGTAATGATAATGACTATATGGATGCTAAACCTAATCTTAATTTTGGATTACAATATTTTGTAACTAATAGAATTGGAATTAGAACAGAGATAACCTGGTTTCAATTATCAGGAAATGACAAAGAAGCTGATTCAGAAGGAAGAGTACTTAGAAACTTATCTTTTATATCCAATAATTACGAAATTAATGTGGAGGGATTAGTAAACCTCATGCCAAAGGGACAAAGATATTATCAGCGAAAACCTATAAACTTCTATGGATTTGTAGGTTTTGGAATGATGTTTTTTAATCCAAAAGCTGAAGCACCATCTACAGTAAACGAAGCTGGTAAAAAGGTTGCCTTACATCCACTAAAAACTGAAGGAGTAGCATACAATAGATTTGTACCTATAATACCTTTTGGTCTAGGTGGAAAAATGAAAGTGAGTCCCTTTCTAAATATTGTCATTGAAGGAGGGTTTAGAAAAACTTTTACAGATTATCTAGATGATGCTAGTACTACTTTTCAAGATCCAGCTTCGCTTGAATCTGATTTAGCACGAGCTATGGCTGATCGAACTCAAGAAATTCCTGGAGACATTATTCCTCCGAGACAAGAAGGAGACATACGAGGTAACCCAGGTAAAAAAGATAGCTACTTTATTGCTAATATAAAAGTTGAATATTACCTTTCTCCAAAAGGACTATTTTCAGGAAGCAATAGAAGTAGGCCTGTAAAAAATAAATATAATAATAATAGAAGAAGAAAATAAGGATATAATTATTTATCTAATAGCT
Organism: Cyclobacteriaceae bacterium; assembly: GCA_029881895.1. GTDB lineage: Bacteria > Bacteroidota > Bacteroidia > Cytophagales > Cyclobacteriaceae > JAOUKH01. Next base: position 8,703 of record JAOULS010000101.1, read on the forward strand.
CAAATCTAGATGAATTACTGATAAATTCTGGCACTATTTTTTTCATTTGTGCGACTAGCTCTAGTTCGTCCCTTTCATGAACTTTAAATTCTAGTTGATTAAGCTCATCATTAATTTCCTTATATGGTTTATCTTTTACCTTTGCTATCAGTATTTTTTCATGGTGGGTAGAAATACAATTCTCACTTTGATTAAGTAATTCTTCATAAAGCTTCTCCCCTTCTCTGAGACCACTATATACAATATCTATATCTTTACCTACTTCCATACCTGAAAGACGAATCATCTTTTTAGCAAGATCTACAATCTTAATTGATTCACCCATATCAAAAATCATAATTTCACCGCCACTCCCCATTCTACCTGCCTCTAATACTAATTGACAGGCCTCTGGAATGGTCATGAAATACCTCGTGATATCAGGGTGAGTTACTGTAACAGGTCCACCTGATGCAATTTGTTTTTTAAAATAAGGTATAACCGATCCATTCGATCCTAAAACGTTACCGAATCGTGTTGTTATAAATCTTGTAGAAGATGTGTCAGAATGTCTAATTTTGTTATTCAACGATTGAACATATAGTTCAGCAATTCTTTTAGAGCAGCCCATCACATTTGTAGGATTTACCGCTTTATCTGTTGATATCATTACAAATTTATCGACTTGATACTTTACCGAAAGATCTGCTAAGTTTCGAGTACCAAAAACATTACAAACTACTGCTTCTGATGGATTATTCTCCATCATAGGGACATGTTTATAAGCAGCCGCATGAAAAACGATAGAAGGACTATAGAGTTTGAATA
>JAOULS010000102.1 GCA_029881895.1 Cyclobacteriaceae bacterium
AAGAGGAAGATTTTTTTTTAGCGATTGTCATTGAAAAAAAAGCAAGCTATAAAAATGTAAGATTGTAAGGTGAAATACAAACTTTATTACACTCTGAGCAGTTTAAACTGTTTATTAAATTTCACCTATCAAAAACATATTTTCATTTTACAATATAGCTTCCTTCTTACTCATATTGAGTTATTATTTCTAAAAGTTCATCTGAATTTTCAGCAACAGAAACTACGCCCAAGTCTAATAATTTTTGTTTGTGACCATCAATAATATGAGACCCCGCTACAAATCCTATTACTTTCATTCCTGCAGATAGTGCAGAAGTAGCACCTGAAATACTGTCTTCCACAACTAAACACTCTTTTGGTTGAACCCCAAGTTTTTCGGCTGCCAACAAATAAATTGCTGGGTCAGGTTTGGGTTTCGATGCCATTTGGGAAGAAAAAAGTTGGTTATCAAAATGATGCGCTATTTTTATATGGTTAATAGCATGTTCAATCTGGTACAAATAGCTATTAGAAACAACTGCTTTGGGTAATTTACTTTTTTCTAATACTTTATGAATCCCCACGATTTGCTTTAATTCATTTTTGGTTTTTACTCCCATGTCTACCATTACTTCCTCCAAAAATGAGTCAGGCAAAGACACATTGAATTGATTTGAAAACTCAGTTCGGAGTCCTGTAAACGTTTTTCCGGTACAATTCTGAAGGTAGTACGCTAACGTAATTTCTATTCCATGCTTTCCAAGCACATTTACCATTACTTCAGCCGAAAGTATCTCACTATCTACCAGCACACCATCACAGTCAAAAATAAGTTGTTTTATCACACTAAAATTTCTTTAATACGGTTTGGAATAGCCCTTCATTCAGATCACGAAGTGCTTGAATTTTATAATCAGTATTTATTAATATCGAAATATTATGACGACTACCTCCATAAGAAACCATACGGATAGGAATACCTGAAAGTGCATCAAAAATATTTTTTATAACGCCAGTCTTTTCAGCTACCATATTTCCTACAATACATATAATAGTTTGGTTTCTGTCTACTTCAACTATTCCTAGTTGTTCTAATTCTTTTATAATTTCTGGAAGGTATTGTTCATCATCAATGGTTAAAGACACGGCTACTTCGGAAGTAGTAATCATGTCTATTGAGGTTTTATTCACTTCAAACACTTCGAAAATTTTTCGAAGGAAACCATGTGCCAAGAGCATGCGTGCCGACTTGATTTTTACAGCAGTGATCCCATCTTTAGCGGCTATCGCCTGAATTCCTTTGTCGGTTAGACGCTGTGTGATAAGGGTTCCTTGAGCTTCTTCATCCATAGTGCTTTTTAAGCGCACAGGAATATTGTATTTTTTGGCTGGTAAAATTGATAACGGGTGTAGTATTTTAGCACCAAAATAGGCGAGCTCTGCCGCTTCATCAAAACTTAATTCTTCGATTGGAAATGTATCCCTTACATACCTGGGGTCATTATTGTGCATCCCATCAATATCAGTCCAAATTTGAACCTCTTCAGAATTTACAGCTGCACCAATCAATGAAGCCGTATAATCACTTCCTCCACGATTTAGATTATCTATTTCTCCATTTGCATTCTGACAAATAAACCCTTGAGTAATATACAGTTGAGTACTATCGAATTTTTTAAGTTCGCTATTTATTCTTTTTTGAATAACAGGGATGTCAGGCTCGCCCTCTTCATCAATATACATGAAGTCAAGTGCCGATAATAAAACTGAGCTTACATTTATTTCTTCCAAATACAGTTGGAAAAGGTTAGTGGAAATAATTTCTCCTTGTGCTAAAATAATCTTTTCTGATGCTGAGCTATATTCTACCTCACCACACTTTTTAATTTCATCAAAACATGACTCGACCACTGTCAATGCCTTCTTTTTTGATTTATTCCCTGAATATAAGACTTCAATAAAATCTATATACTGCGTATTTAACCCATCTAAAGAAGGTATTATGCTTTGTTTGGAAGCAAGGAGTTTAGTTATTTCTACTAGTAAATTAGTTGTTCCCGAAACCGCTGATAGTACAACAATTTTTGGCTCCCCATCTGCACAAATTAATCGTGCTACTTTATGCATCCTCTCGGGTGTCCCCACAGAGGTTCCTCCAAATTTCAGAATTTTCATGTTTTATTTTTTGATAGTATATGATCCTAGGATCGAAAAGGATAAATTAGAATAGATTGCTATTGTCTAACCATTAAAATCCTACCATTTTAATTGCAGTAAAAGCAGCTTCATCGCCTTTATTTCCGTGCTTTCCGCCTGCGCGATCCAACGCTTGTTTCAGATCATCAGTGGTTAACACTCCGAAAACTACGGGTTTGTTATATTTAAGATTTACATCTTTTATTCCTTGTGCTACAGCATCACAGATAAAATCAAAGTGACGTGTTTCTCCCTGTATCACACAGCCTAGACAGATAACAGCATCTATCTCTTCCTGTTGAGCAAGCCATTGACCTCCTAGTATTAATTCAAAACTACCCGGTACTTGTTTTCTGATAATATTTTCCTTCTTTGCGCCATTCTCAATAAGTGTTTGGATCGCTCCTGAGTATAATGCTTCTGTAATTTGATCGTTCCATTCAGATACAACTATCCCAAATTTAGCTGCACTTATGTCTACCATATTGGCATTACTGTGTTCACTTAGGTTTTTTAAATTTGTTGCCATACTGTTTTATTATAGATTTTTTCTTTTTGTAAATAAAAAAAGGGATAAAGAAGCTTCTTTATCCCTTTCAATATAAGTATTGAATTTGTTAAGAAGCCTTTGCGCTTAATCTTGCCTTGTGTTTCTTCGCATCGTTTACTTCGCTTGCCTCAGAAAAGTCATTGACGATTTTTTCATAACACTTTATTGCTCCCTGTTTATCTTCTAATTTTTCATATGCTAATGCGGCTTTCATCAAATAGCTTGGAGAAAAGTAGCTGTTTTCTTTATAACTAGCTGCTTTATTATATAAAGTTACAGCATTCTCATAATCATTTTGCTCCATATACGCATCACCCATTAATGCATAAGCCTTTGCTTGTATTAGTATATCTGAAGAACTAAAATCTTCTAAATATAAAATAGCAGATTTGAAGTCACCTTTCTTTAAAAAAGACACTCCAGCATAATAGTACGACAAATTAGCAGCAGCCGTTCCACTATAGTCCGAGATAATATCTTTAAACCCTAAGTTGTTTCCATCTCCATCTAGTGCTAGATTGAGGCTATCTGCCTCGAAATAGTAAACCGCCTGAAACATGTCAGACTGTGCTTTTCTATTTTCACCTTCGATATAGTAATTATACCCAAAGTAACCTCCTACTACAATGAACAATAAAGCCACAAAACCAAATGTTGCTGCTTTGTTTTTTTCTAAGAACTCTTCAAATTTACTTATTTCCTCTGCTAGTACTTCAGGATTCTCAAATAAATCGTTGCCGTGCCCTTTATTATTGTCTTTCTTAGCCATCTTTAATTTTTTAAAGGCGCAATATTAGTGATAATTGTCTTAATATAAAACAGTAAGCTTCCAAAGTTGCTTCATGAATGTATAATGTTTATTAAAAAAGGATTAATCCATTATATATGGATAATCTTTTTGTACGTAAACGTCTCTAAAAGCTTCTGCTGGATCTGGATAATTCGATTCCTCTGCAAATACCACACTCTCTGCTACTTTTTCTTTAATTCGATTGTTTATAACCTCAATTTCCGCCTCTGTAGCATACTTGTTTTTCAATAATGCCGCTTTCACCTGCTCAATAGGGTCTTTAGCTTTATACTCCTCCACTTCCTCTTTGGTCCTATATTTTGCTGGGTCAGACATTGAATGCCCTTTATAACGGTATGTTTTAAACTCTAATAGTGTAGGGCCATCACCTTTTCTGGCTCTTTCTCCTGCCACTTCTACCGCTTTGTGTACTTCTATCACCGACATAGCATCAACACTTTGAGAAGGCATGTCATAAGAATCCCCCAATTTAGATAAATCTGTCACATTAGAGGTTCGTTTTACTGAAGTCCCCATTGCATATCCATTGTTTTCAATAACAAATATTATAGGCAACTTCCATGTCATGGCCAAATTCAAGGCTTCGTGAAATGCTCCCTGTCTCACAGCACCATCTCCCATATAGCATACGCAAAGTTTTCCTGTTTTATTGTATTTTTCAGCAAAAGCGATGCCTGCTCCAAGAGGTACTTGCCCTCCTACAATGCCATGTCCTCCAAAGAAATTATTTTCTTTATCAAACATGTGCATCGAACCTCCTTTACCTTTAGAAATACCTGTTTCCTTTCCAAATAATTCTGCCATGATAGCATTAGGATGTGAACCCAAAGCGATTGCATGGGCATGATCACGATACGCAGTAATGTATTTGTCTCCTCTTTCCAAAGCCGAAATCGCCCCAGCTACACAAGCCTCTTGACCGATGTATAAATGACAAAAGCCTCGAATTTTTTGCTGTCCATATAACTGCCCAGCTTTTTCTTCAAACTTTCGCATCAATTGCATAGATTCATACCAGTTTAGGTATGTTTCTTTAGAAAATTTATCTTTTACTATTGTTTTAGTTTTTGTCTTTCCTTTTGTAGTCGTTGCCATAGTATTATTTTTGATAAAAATACGGATTGCGAAATTAACTAAAAAAAATTAATGCATCTCAAAAAAGTTAGTTTGTTTAACTTTAAAAATCATTCCTCTACAGATCTAGGCTTTTCAGAAGGCATTAATTGCTTTGTGGGAATAAACGGAAGTGGGAAAACAAACCTTCTTGATGCCATTCATTATTTGGCTCTCACCAAAAGTGCTTTAAATACTGTCGATTCGCAAAGCATATCACATGGCGAAGATTTTTTTTCCATCAAGGGTAGTATTGTAAATGGGGACTCTGAATCAGAAGTACTTTGTTCTTTTCAAGCCAAGCAAAAAAAAGTATTTAAAGTAAATAAAAAAGAGTATGGCAAATTAAGTGAACATATAGGTAAATTTCCAGTGGTACTAATCGCTCCTAATGATACTGATATTATTAGAGATAGTAGTGAGATAAGAAGGAAGTTTTTTGATAGTATTTTAGCGCAATTGGACAATCATTATCTTCAACTTCTTATTCGTTATACCCATTTTTTGAAACAGCGCAATGCTTTATTAAAGCAATTTGCTCAAAACAATAATTATGATAAAGACTTGCTTTCTCCTTATTCGATAGAGTTAATAACACTAAGTAAATCTATTGCTATACACCGCAAGAAATTAGTAACAAATTACCTACCCATATTCAAAGAACATTATCGAAAATTGAGTGAGGGTCGAGAAACGGTAAACATCGAATATATCTCGAAAGCTTTACTTCCTAATTTTGAAGAGCTGTTCTCTAGTACTATTGAAAAAGACCTCATAACACAACGTACTAATATTGGTATTCATAAGGATGAATACGATTTTCATATCGACAATAATCAGTTGAAAAAATTTGGGTCTCAGGGACAACAAAAGTCATTTCTTGTAGCACTCAAACTTACTCAATTCGATATTATCAAGAATGAGAAAAATTTTAAACCAATCCTGCTTCTAGACGATATTTTCGATAAACTAGATGATTTGCGAATCAAAAAACTTATTGAAATGGTTGCTAACAATAATTTCGGCCAGCTATTTATTACCGATGCCCGACCAGAAAGAAGCAAGGAGTTGCTCTCCTCAATAGAAAAAGATATACTTTTTTTTGAAGTGGTAAACGGGGAGGTGAAGTAGCTTTTTAAAGCTACTTTTAGTATAAGAAAAAACATTAACACATTTTTCCTTAGTACGAGTTATAAAATCACCTTACTCATCATTACTACTCAGGTGCAACTAAATTGAAAATTAAATGATGGCTCTCAACATCTGTATTTGAAAAAACTAGTTCTACCACGAATTTAGTAAATAGTATATGTCCTCTAATCAGATCGTATTTAGACAAAAACGGTGGTGTGAATTTTATACATCAAAGCCATCGCTAAATTTTGCACATTGATTTTGAGAAAATTTTGAATAATAAAATATTAAATGACAAGAATATTGTAAGTTACAGCACAAATTATAAGCCATTTTATTATTTAACATTGTTCCATATAAATTAACTAATATGAAAATATGCTATATTAAAGTTACAGCCTCTGCATTATTATTCATAAGTGTGTTTTTTTACTCCTGTAGTTCAACGAATAGATTAACAATTAGAGTTACTGAACCCGCCCCAGTATATGTTCCTACAGAAATTAAATCAATTGGCATTATTGATAGAAGTTTACCTTCGAAAAAAAATGTGAATCTAGATAAACTTGATAAAATACTATCAGTAGAGGGTAAAGACCTAGATAAAAATGGGGCGCATACATCTGTAATTGGATTATTTGATGAACTTACAAATAGCGACAGGTTTTCAGAAGTAAAAATAATTGATGATGTTAATTTAAGGAGTCCAGGGTTTGGTGTTTTGCCATCGGCACTATCTTGGGAAGTAATAGAAAGAATTTGTCGTGAAAATAATGTAGATGCCATATTTGCTCTCTCGTTTTATGATACTGAGGCAAGAATAAGTTATCAAACAGCTCCAATAGAAGTGGTTGGTGCTTTAGGAATAAAAATAACAGCTATTGAACATCATGCTACCATTAGGACATTAATAAAAACAGGATGGAGAATTTATGATCCTATAAATAAATTTATTCAGGACGAATATTTAGTGAATAAAAATGTGGTGTCTAAAGGCGTAGGAATTAACCCTATAAAAGCATTAGAAGCTATTATGGAAAGAAAAGAAGCTGTTTTGCAAGAAAGTAATACTATAGGTCATGATTATGCGTATAGAATATTTCCTTATTACCAAAGAGTGTCCAGAAACTATTATGTTAGAGGAACAGATAATTTTGAAATTGCAAAACGTAGGGCGCAAACAAATAATTGGGATGGTGCTGCAGAACTTTGGAATAAAGAAGTAACAAACCATAAAAGAAAAATAGCTGGTAGAGCATGTTATAATATGGCGATTATTAGTGAGATTAATGGTGATTATGATGCTGCTATAGAATGGGCATCAAAATCCTATACCGATTACAAAGACAAAATGGCATTAGATTACCTCAACATCCTTAGACGAAGAATTCGTAAAAACGAACAATTGCGACAGGAAATAGAGTAAATACACAAATAATCTAAATTTTAAGAATTAAACTCTACCACCAATTTATTAGCAGAACAAAACCGATTAAGCACAATTCACACATTTTACTGCTTGTGGCATCAACATAATACGATCAATAGGGATAGACTGTTGACATTGTATGCATATACCAAAGTTATCTTCTTCAATTCTATTTAACCCTAATTATGCAATAGGATTCGTTATGAGGTTTTAAATTGCAATAAATCAGGAAGTTAGGTTTCGATAGCATAGCACCGCTATGGTGAGAAGCATAACAAAGCGAAGCGACTGATTTGAAGCGAGTTAAGACCGTAATAGAAGTGTTATTGCATAATTAGGGTTAAAGTGATATTAATAATTAAGTAATGAAGAAAACGATACTTTTTTTGTTTTTATTAGTGGTGTTGGCGAGCTGTGCTTCGCACAAACAACCAAAGCGTAATAAAGCACCAAAACCAGGTAAGCCCATTCCTTGCCCTATGAAAGATTGCTAATGAGAAAAATAATTATAGCAATCGATGGTTCATCTGCTTGTGGCAAAAGCTCTACAGCTAAGCTAATTGCCGATGAGCTGAAGTATACGTACATAGATTCAGGTGCGATGTATAGAGCAGTTACGTTGTTTTTTAATCGAAACCATATTAAACATACCAATCCTAAAGAAGTACGAAAGGCACTCAATGCTATTGAAATTACGTTTAGGAAAAATGAAGAAGGTGTAGGGGACGATACGTACCTAAATGGACTGAATGTAGAGAAGGAAATACGGAAAATGTATATTTCTGAAAAAGTGAGTGAAGTAAGTGCTATTTCGGAGGTACGGACAGCTATGGTAGCGCAACAACGGAAACTGGGAAAATCAAAAGGAATTGTGATGGATGGAAGAGATATAGGCTCAGTAGTATTTCCAGAAGCGGAGTTGAAAATATTTATGACGGCTGAATTTTATATTCGTGCTGAACGAAGACAAGCAGAGTTATTAGAAAAAGGCGAGCTGGTGGGATTAGAAAAAGTAATGGACAACCTTAAAAAGAGAGATCATATTGATAGTACGCGTGACGATAGCCCTCTTTTTGTAGCTGATGATGCGGTAACAGTAGATACTACCCACTTGACAATGGAAGAGCAGGTAGATGAAATAATGCAGTTAATTACAAGTAAAATAATAGAGGTAAACGACTTTGTCATCCCGAAAAGATAAACGGGATGGAGGTATTGAAAATAATATTAAAAATAGAATGCTTTTAATCTCGATTTCGATTTTTATTGACTGTTTTTTTATTATTTTTGCCTCGTTTAAAACGAGATTCTAGAATTTCTATAAAGTAAGCATGTCTAAAACAATAAAGCTAAAAAAAGGTTTTGATATCAATTTGGTAGGTAAAGCCAGCAATAACATAGCTGATACAAGTGTCCCTGAAGTTTTTGCGTTAAAACCCGAAGATTATATAGGGTTGCAACGGCCAAAGTTATTGGTGAAAGAAGGAGATATTGTAAAAGCGGGAACCCCTGTTTTTCATGATAAAAAGGATGAACATATCATGTACTGTTCACCTGTTAGTGGTGAAATATCAGAAATTAAGAGAGGTGAAAAACGAGTAATCCTGGAAATCCTAATCAAAGCAGATAAGGAAATCCAGTATGAGGAGTTTGATAAATTTTCGGTTTCCGATTTAAGTAAACAAACCAGAGAGCAGCTACAAACTCAGATGTTGAAAAGTGGTGTTTGGACGAACATCATCCAACGACCTTTCGGAGTAATTGCTAATCATGAAGAGACGCCTAAAGCTATTTTTGTGTCTGGGTTTGATTCTCACCCCTTAGCACCAGATTATGGAGTGATTTATAAAGGGCAAGAGCAATACCTTCAGGCGGGATTTGAGGTGTTGAAAAAATTCACACTCGGGGCAGTTCACTTTAACCTCAGAGGCAACGCTGAAATACCTTCAGTATTTTCTCAAGTAAAAGGGGTAGAAATAAACAAAGTGTCAGGTAAGCACCCCGCAGGAAATGTTGGCGTTCAAATACATCATATCAACCCGATTAATAAAGGTGATTTGGTTTGGACACTTAACCCTTGGGGAGTAATACTTATCGGGAAACTATTTTTAGAAGGCCATTATGATGCCAGCAAAATTGTTGCTTTAGTCGGATCAGAAGTGTCAACCCCTCAGTATTACAAGTCATTTGCGGGTGCTTCAATCAAAAACATGATTGAAAACAATATCAAAAGTGAGCACGTACGATTTATTTCAGGAAATGTACTTACGGGAAGTAAA
>JAOULS010000103.1 GCA_029881895.1 Cyclobacteriaceae bacterium
CGTAAACAGTTTTGATTTGAACACCAACATTATATTGATGCATTAAGTCTACCAATTTTAAGCCATCAATTAATATAATCTTGTGATGAGCGTCATTTGCCTTTTTAATTGCTCCACTATCAAAAGTTGAAGTGGTTACAAAAACACCTTTTTGAGTGTCTCCACTCATTGCACCAATGAAATTTCTAATATCCTTTTCACGAACTTTGTTATCACCATAGCGTTTTGCTTGGATATATATTTTATCAAGTCCTAGTTTGTCTTCATTGATTATTCCGTCAATACCTCCGTCACCTGTTTTAGAAGTTTCAATGAAGTCACCGTATCCCATTTTTTTTAGAAGAATGAGAATTACTTTTTCAAAGTAAAAAGGGTCAATTGACTTTAATTTTTCTAGTAATTCGTCTTTGACTTGAACATCAATAGAATTAAAACCTTCGTCAATAAGGTCTTGGGGAGTAGCGTTTTGAATTTTTGTAGTTGTTGATTTATTTTTTGGATTTTCTTCATTGTAGAATTCTAAAAAGTTGTCAGAATTTTCAACTTGACTTAATGACAAATTAGATGAGATTTGTTTTTTCCCTTTTGCTGTAATTTTCACATAGCCTCTCTTAGGAAATTCGATGTATCCTCCTTTTTTTAGGTAAGATTTACCCCAAGCAATACGATTTATAATTAAAATATCACCACTTTTTGTTTTCTCTTCTAGTTGTTCTTTGGATAATTCAGAATAGAATTGATCAATAACCTTTTGGTACATTTCTCTAGCTTGAAGTGTTTTACCATTTTCTAACACTTTAAGTATTGGATTAAACGTCTCGTGAAATTTCGGTATTTCCATTCTGATATTTTCTAATTATGCACAACTTTCTACTAACACGCACTGTGCTTGTTATCCACATTATATTTATTATTATCCCTCTCACTCCTCAAATCGACAAATAAGAAGAACAAATAAATATAAACAAAAAATACAATATTGCTATTGAGTTTTTTTATTCGATTGATGTCGTACTAGCTAAGGATGATTATAATGATATGATTTTTTACTTATAATTTAATGACTCCCACATTAAGTTGATTATTTTTCTGCCCTGTTTGCTGTAGTTTTCGTCCATAATCATCGTCATAATTAATATTCCTTCATCTTTATTCCCTATTGAAGCTACTTCGTATGTATTCGTCTCTTCTTTATAGGTGAGAACTGCTTTGTCAACATTTATTTTTTGTCCTGATTTCAGTGTTCTATCATAGTCTTGCCGTGTTAACTCAAAGCCATAATTAAGGCTTTCCTTTGTAACTTCAGAAATCATCATTTCATTAAACAAAGTAGGACTTATAGAAGTGTATTTTTGTATCATTATCCCTGACCCCTCAGCTGTCATGATTACTATTTGTTCAATTCCTTCATCTATTACCATTTTAGAAATTTTATAGTCTTTTAAATAGTTGAAGCTGTAAAAATCGTCATGATAAAGAAGTGTGTCTTTTGCTTTTATGGTGAAACTAAATTCATTTCCGTTGACGGTTGTTTTATATTCCTGGTCTAGAGAAAATTCAAAAACAGTATCGTTTAAGTGAATAATGTATTCATTTTGTGCTTTTGCGTTAATGCTACTTGCGACAAATACAATTGCAAATACTAATTTTTTCATAATTATCGTATTAATTTGTTTTTTGTAGAGAAATGCTAACTGATTGATTTTCAGGAAACATTCCTTACATATTAATTTTTAGTGGAGGTGAAGTTTTTTTTACAAGATACTTCCCCATCCGTTATTGTGCTAACATACTTAATACATTGGTAAATGTATAATAATGTAAGGAAAAAATAGTGTTACTTGGTTTGTTGTATTACTTCTAAAAAAGTGCTAGGCTCTGGTCGCACTCTATAATTATCGGTTTGGTTTACATAGCGTATAACCCCTTTTTCGTCTGTAATTACCACAGTGGGTAATACCGTGTCAGACGAATAACCAAACACCTCCATGCCTAATGGCACGCCATTTTTTTGCTCAATTTTTAATTCTTTGGCAGCAGCTCCTTTTGGATCCGTTAGAAAAATAAAGGAGACCTTATGTTTTTTGGCCAACTGTTTTGTGTTTTTGTGAGGTTGCGGACTGATTAACACCATCTGTGCACCTAAGTCTTCTAGTTGTTTGTATTCCTCAGCAAGTTCTTTTATTTGCGCCATGCACAAAGGGCACCAGTTGCCTCGATAAAATAGATAAATGGTTTTTTTGCCTAAAAATTCATTGGTAGTAATCGTAGCGGTTTCCGATGCCTCAAATATCAAATTTGGGAAGGATAGTCCTATTTTCAATAATTGATTGTTTTCAACAGATAATACGGAATACCAATTGATGTAGAGCAGCCATCCAAAAAAAGTGATGAGAATGAAAATGAAAAAATTGGAATAAAACGAAGCAGAATTTTGCATTACCATAGTAGAGGAAACGGTAAGTGCCATTATTGCAACGGTGATTGTTTTCAAACGCCTAGTAGTACGAGGGGTGTTTACAAGGTATAATCTTAAAACAAACCCGACAGGCAATGCATGAATAGCAGCCGATACGAGCCATGCATAATCGATAGAATGATAGAATTTGAGTATACTTAAAATGGAAAGAATGAAAGTATAAGATAAATAAGTACTTATAAAAATAGATTTTAGTCGATTCATGTTACAAATATAGGGGTTATAAAAACCCCTGATGTCTTATGTTAGACAAATGAGTAGATTGATGTATGCCTTAGTGTTAGCTAGTCTATTGGTTTTTGTAAATATCGCAGAAGGGTATGGTAGCAAGAAATAAAGGCTTATTATTTAACTAAAAACTCAATTTCAACGCGTACATTTTTTTTTGCCTGTGAGTCATGTTTGTCGTGTATCATCGACTTACCACCCCAAGCTTTGGTTTCCATTCGGGACGCTGAAATACCGTTGTCAATTAAGTATTGTTGAATGATTTTTGCGCGATACCCCGAAAGCTTTTTGGCACTTCCCGTAATCTCATTCACTCCTTTTTCTAAACTAAAATAATTTTTCAATTCAGGGTCATGTAATATTATTACTCCGGGGACATTGCCATTGGTGTGTCCATGAATTCGTATTTTCATAAGTTCATTCTCCTTCATCATCTGTAATAGTTGATTCAATTCATATTTCGAATCGGGCTTCATAATAGCGGCATCTTTAAAAAAGTACACATTGTGCATTACCATAAATTCACCTATGGAATATCGTTGCAATTCAAAATTGATAATTATTGTGTCTCCGATATTAGTAACATACTCCATCTCTTCATTATCAAGCGGTTCATAATAGTTAAACTCAAGTTGTTTTCGCTTAAACCCAAAGACATTGGAAATAAAAATAAGGTTGCCTGTTCCATTTTCAGGGTCTTCAAAATTCAATAATGTATTACCCTCTACGGAACTTAATTTAGCAAGGTTCACACCATCGATCACATCAATTTTTCCATTCACCTCTACTTGAGTGCGCGCATCGAATAAGCTAATGTAGAGAGAGGAGGTCGTTGATTTAATGTCAGCTTTCTCTTCTAGGGCATTCTTTTTGTCAGTAGTGGAGGCAGCTATATTCGATTCCAATACAACTCTTTCCTCTACAGCTTTTTTGGAGGCGACATCACTATTTTCGTTATTTTCATCTTTTTTAGAATCATTTTCTTGAGTATTTTCTTTTTGGGAAGTACTAAAGCGAGAGGCGAACATATCGTTCAGGCTAGCGACTTGCTTATCACGTGCTTTATCAATGACTTCCGATTGACGCATTACATACACCCAGCAGTCTGGGAAATCTTCTATTTTCCGATATTGGTACAATCCTCTAATTGATGTGTTAAAATCTTCGTAGTACTTTAAGTAAACAAAATGGTAGTTCTTTTTTGGAAAAAAATCTACCAAAGCCTCGTGACCTTTTTCTGTAATTTGCTTGGCATAAATCTCTGCCAACTGCTTGTTGTTTTTTGAATATGCACCGATCACCAAGTAATAGCCGCTCTTTACCTTTTCACTATTTTTTGTTTGCCCCCATCCAGAAGTAGTAATTAGAACAATGAAGAAGAAGATGAATAAGGCTTTGGAGGTCATGACTTTTTGAAATATAGTGTCTTAATAAATCGGTAGAAGTTCTTTATACAAAAAATATAAATACCTTCTTTTTTAGATAGACTTTAATTACAGGATAAGTTATGAATAATATAGCTAATAGTAAATGTTAAACGTTAATTTTCAAGTATTTATACTTTTAAATTTAGTATTCAATCACGATAAACTACGTGTACCGTGTTTGGAGATGAAGTAATGATAGTGCTTCATTAGATTTTTGATGGTATAAATTTCTTCTTGGAAGGATGAGTTATTTATTCATTAATTCTTCAATTTCATCGGCTTCAATGGGGATGTTTTTCATTAAATCGGTAACACCATTACTGGTGATCACCACATCATTTTCAAGTCTAATGCCTAAATTTTCTTCACGTATATAAATTCCCGGTTCTACGGTAAATACCATTCCAGTTTTCATCTCTTGATAGATGTTACCAACATCATGGACGTCAAGGCCTAGGTGATGTGAGGTGCCGTGCATAAAATATCGTTTATAAGCGGGTGATTCAGGACTTTGATTTTTGATGTCTGTTTTGTCGATTAGACCAAGTCCTAATAATTCACTTTCCATAAATTTGCCTACTTCCTTATGGTATGCAGGAATGGTGTTACCAGGAATAAGCATTTTCATAGCCTCTCGTTTAACACGTAATACAGCATTATACACCTCTTTTTGCCGTTTAGTATATTGGCCGTTCACAGGAATACTTCTAGTCATATCCGCATTGTAGTTGCCGTATTCAGCCGCTACATCCATTAATAGTATGTCACCATTATTACAAGCCTTACTATTTTCTACATAATGTAATACACATGAATTAAACCCTGACGCAATAATAGGGGAGTAGGCAAACCCTTTTGATTTATTTCGTAAGAACTCATGAATATATTCAGCTTCAATTTCATATTCCATTACTCCCGGTTTCACAAAATTGAGTATTCTACGAAATCCTTTTTCTGTAATGTCACAGGCTTCCTGTAATGCGAATATTTCTTCATCGCTTTTTACTGCCCTAAGCTGGTGCATGATAAATGATGAGCGATGATATTGATGTAGTGGGTATCGTTCCCTACATGATTTAATGAAGCGAGCATTACGAGTTTCTACTATTATTTCGGCACGAATATGTTCATTGGTATTTAGGTATACATTTTCTGCTTCAGCCATTAGTGTATTGAAAATACGGTCAAAATCTGATGCCCATAAAACAGTTTCTATTCCAGAAATTTCTCGCGCTTCTTCTTTTGTGTATTTATGCCCCTCCCAAATCGCTATTTCCTCATTTGTTTCTCTAATAAAAAGGATCTCTTTTAATTTATGATCATGAAAATCAGGATAGACCATTAAAATGGTTTCTTCTTGATCGATACCCGTTAAATAAAATAAATCGTTATTTTGATGGAAAGGCATCATACCATCAGCATTGGTTGGCATGATGTCATTTGAATGAAATACAGCTATGCTATTTTTTTTTAATCGCTTAGCGAAGTTGGCTCTATTTTTTGTGTATAAACGATTGTTAGGAGGCGAATATCTCATATTGCTATTTTAAGTTTTAATTTGAATAGTGTAACTACAAAGAACAACAAACGGTGAGTGTCAAATGTATCAATAATTTATGTGCAATTAAAGAAATTAACCTTATGCCTTTTCGGATAATTCAAGCCAGCGCATTTCTTTTTCTTCAATTTTAGTGATGAGTGCTTCGATTTCTATTCCCCATTGTTGTAACTCTTCGAGGCTACCTTTTCCCGAATTTAGTTTGTCAAATAAGTTTTTTTTACTCGATTCGAGTTGTTCTATTTCACTTTCTAACCCTTCGTATTCTTTTTTTTCGTTATAAGTGAGTTTTGTTTTTTGCTCTTGCTTTGTTTTTTCGTTTTTTGATTTATCACTTTTGTTTGACGATCCTTTCTCTTGATCGAGGGCAAATGAACGATATTGAGAATAATTGAATGGGTATTCTTTAATAGTCTCACCTTTCTCAAATACAAAAACATGATCTACTAGTCGATCCATGAAATATCGATCGTGAGACACGATAAGCAAACAACCAGGGAAGTTGGACAGAAACTCTTCCAATATTCCTAGTGTGATTAAGTCAAGGTCGTTGGTAGGCTCATCAAGAATAAGAAAATTAGGGTTTTTAATAAGTACCCTCAATAGTTGAAGTCTTCTTTTTTCGCCACCGCTTAATTTTTCAACAAAATCGTGCTGTACTTTTGGGGCAAATTGAAAATGTTGGAGAAATTGTGAAGCTGAAATAGTACTCCCATCACTCATGGTGATAATTTCGGCTATCTCTTTTACAATATCAATTACTTTTTGTCCATTTTTAAACTGTAATTCCTGTTGTGTGTAATACCCAAATTCGGTATTCTTCCCTGTTTCAATCTCGCCAGCATCAGGAGTTAGTCCTCCAGTTAATAAGTTGAGAAAAGTGGATTTACCTGCTCCGTTTTTTCCAACAATACCAATACGGTCTCCTTTTTTGAAAATGTGGGAGAATGGATGGATAATGGTAGTGCCATCAAAGCTTTTAGTGATTTTGTTAAGTTCAATTATTTTCTTTCCTTGTCGTTTCGAGTTAAGATCAAGTTCAAGCTCTGTTTTAGTGAAATTCTGACTAGCTTTTTCTTTCGTTTTTTCAAAAGCATCAATTCTATATTTAGCTTTTGTTCCTCTCGCTTTCGGTTGTCTTCTTATCCAGTCGAGCTCCTTTTTCATTAGGTTCCGTGCCTTCGAAAGTTCTGTTCGCTCTTGCTCTTCTCGTTCTGCTTTTTTTTCTAAATAGTCGCTATAACTTCCTTCATATTTGAAAATTTTCTCTCGGTCTATTTCAAGAATATGGGTGGTGACACTTTCTAAAAAATAACGATCGTGGGTCACTAACAGAAGACTCAAATTTGATTTTGATAAATACTCTTCTAGCCATTCTATTATTTCTAAATCGAGGTGGTTAGTGGGTTCATCCATGATCAAAAAATCAGGATGTTCTACAAGTGCCTTCGCCATTGCTACACGTTTTTTTTGCCCTCCCGAAAGTTCATTTACGTCTTTTTCAAGATCGTGAATTCCCAATTTACCCAATATTTGTTTTATTTCACTTTCATAATCCCACGCATTGAGATTATCCATTTTCTCAATGAGTTCAGTCAGTTTTTCATGTTCATCAGGATTAGCCTCAATTAATGCTAGTTGATGTTCATACGCTTTGATAACTTTAAGTTTTTCATCACTGCTATCAAAAACAGCATCAAGAACGCTATCTCCTTTATTAAATTCTGGATTTTGGGATAGAAACGATATTTTTATATCATTTCGGAAAGACACTTTTCCCGAATCGGGAGTTTCTTTCTCCATAATTATTTTTAAAAGAGTAGATTTTCCCGAGCCATTTATGCCTACTAATGCAACTTTTTGACCTTGATCAACACCAAAGGATATTTTTTCGAATAAAGTACGGTCACCAAAGCTTTTGGTAAGGTTTTCAGCAGATAGATAGTTCATGGTGCAAATCTATACAATAGTTTATTGCCTCTGTCTATTTTTTATTTTTTCATGTAGATTTTAAGTTATGTTATTTTCTATTTTTTAAAATAATTAATGAAATGTGCAGTGTTTTCCGCCAAAATTTGGTTTGAAATATGGGTGATTGTGTTTTTGCTTTTTGTAATACAAATCAATAAATAGTCAATCATTTTCATTGACTTTGTTTTTACTTTATATTTGTAGGATAAAATTTTACGATATGAAAAATAGAAACATAAAAAGGATTTCAATAGTGCTGTCTTTAGTACTACTATTGGGTTTTACAGCTTGTGATGAAAATGGAAATGTAGTATTGTTTTCGGTACAAGACGATATCGACTTGGGGTTGAAGGTGAGCGAGGAAATTGCTGCTGACCAAATCACGTACCCTGTTTTGGCTCGTAACACAAATGTAGCGGCATATGCTTATATGGATGCCATGCGCGATGCTATATTGAATTCAGGAGAGGTAGCTTATAAAGATGAATTTGCTTGGGAAATGCATATCATTAATGATCCCAATACGCTTAATGCCTTTGCAACACCAGGGGGGTATATTTATGTGTATACAGGATTGATTAAATATTTAGATAAAGCCGATGATTTGGCTGGGGTGCTTGGTCATGAGATTGCTCATGCAGATTTAAGACATACAAGCCGGAATCTTCAAAAATCCTATGGTGTTTCATTCCTGTTGGGCCTATTAATTGGAGAAAACTCAAGTGATTTAGCTCAAATTGCGGGTAAGTTGGCAGGTAATGTTACGGGACTTGCTTTCAGTCGTGACTTCGAACAGGAAGCCGATGCCCAATCCGTTTTATATTTAGGGCAAACAAGTTATGCTTGTAATGGAGCGGCACATTTTTTCGAACTGTTAGAGGCTGCTGGTCAAACAGGCGGTACGCCTCAGTTTTTGAGTACCCACCCAAGTCCTGATACTCGTATCGTTGATATTAATACGAAAGCGACAGATGAAGGGTGCGATATAACACCTATTTCTGAACCTACAGGTGTTTCTTATGCAGATTTTAAGTTGCTGTTTCAATAGTTATAAAATATACAGATTAAAAAGAGAGCGCGAATAAATGTTTATTCGTGCTCACTTTTTAATTTATATTAAGTAATCGTATTCGCTATGCGAGTTTAATCCTTTTCTTCTTTTTCAAGACTTTTTATTAAGAAGAAAGAAGCTAAAAGACTCAGCCCTGAAAATAAGAATACACCAAAAACGTATGCTCCTTCACTGTCATGCCCCATATCAACAGAGCGATCAATAATAAACCCCAGCCCTATGCCTAAGGCAATACCTATGGCTAACATTCCAAGGATAATTATAAAATTATAGCTTCCATTCGTCTTAGATTTGAATAGTTTAGCATCTGCGCCAGCTTCTATTAGTGCGAGCCTTTCTTTGTTTCGTGTTGTTAAATAATAGTAAACGATACCGAATATCGCTAAAATAAAAATCGGCACGATGAGTATTTCTGATCCCATTTTTTTGAGTTTTTAAAATGTTAATAATTGATTTCAAGTATATGACTATGCCACCTGTCTATTGGTTACACCATAGACTGAAAAAGTTAGTGTCGTCTGAATAAACTCATTTTATTTATCTTCTCCTGTTCACTAAGTTTTTGTCCCACCTGTCTATTTTATTGAGTTCCTTACAACCTGTACTATTGTTTTTGTCGAACACCAATAAAAAAAGCTAACTTTAATGTAACCTTTGGTG
>JAOULS010000104.1 GCA_029881895.1 Cyclobacteriaceae bacterium
TGGATGATGAACTTGTTAATGAACTGGATCCGAAAATGACAGATGTTCATCCATGGCCATCTCCGGGTATAATGTACTACTATTTGTTAGGTAAAGAATCGAATTTTTTTGAATTGGGTGCAGGAATGAGTGTATCTCCAATGCCTTGGAAATCCTATGGCAAAAACGACTCAGCCACATCCATACATGGGTGTATCGGTTATAGGTATCAAAAATCAAATGGTTTACTATTTCGGGTAGGGTTCACACCATTCTATAGAATTAATTGGGCATTTTTGCCGTTGGGAGGTGTTAGCTTGGGTTATTCTTGGTAGTACGTTATGGCTATTAATGGTGTAACCCCTATGGGACATGTACAAACTATGTTGTATATATTTTGCCTCTTAGTCGATAAAGAGGCAAAATAAATATAAAACAAAAAGTAATATTACTATTGTGGCATTGTTAACATACTACTAAGATTATAGCAAGAGAAAAATTTATGTTACAGGCTTGCTGTATTGGCAACCTCATTCCAAACTCTCCACACATTTTTGTAACAAATTTTTTCAATATCTTCTCTTGAATAGCCTCTTTTCAATAGTTCATAAATCAAATTAGGGTAGTTCGATACATCTTTTAACCCTGTAGGGAGCGAATCGCCAACACCATCATAGTCAGAGCCTATTCCTACATGATCAACCCCTGCCAAACCTACAACATGATCAATATGATCGGCTACTTTTTCTACTGTAGAATATTGCTTTGGATGCTCTTGTGTATATGCTTCTATAATAGTGGTTGCGGCAGCATCTGCACGAGTTAACTTTTTGGATGCTAGCAAAGAATCTAAAGTGCTATTTGTGGCTTTATTTAAGGTGACTACTTCACCGTCTAGGAAAGATGACCCAAAGTTTATTTGAATAACCCCTTCTTTTTCCCCTAGTAATTTTATCATTTCATCGGACATGTTACGCTCAAAACCTGGAGTAAATTTCCTACACGAAGAATGAGAGGCGACTACTGGCGCAGTACTCAATTCCATTACTTGATAAAATGTGCTATCAGAAATATGAGACACATCGATCATGACGCCAACTTCATTCATTCGCTGCACTACTTGCTTCCCAAAATCACTTAATCCATTCCATGTTCGGGTGGTGTCATAAGAGGAGTCACAAATAAGATTGTCTTTACTGTGTGTCAGTGTAACATAACGTATTCCTCTTTCGTGAAAGTAATTCACATTGTCTAAATTATCTCCAATGGGTGCGCCATTCTCCATTCCCATAGGTAAGGAAATTTTCCCTTCTTCAAAGTTTTTTTCTACTTCTGAAGGTGTATTGGCAAGTGCAAATTTATCGGGAAACGATTTGGTGATGTCGATCACAGAGTTAATCAACGAATCGGCTAATTCTTTTGCCCCTCCTGTTTTTTGATAACGAGCGGGAATATAAATAGACATAAACGGAGCGTCTAGCCCCCCTTCTCTTGCCCTTACAAAATCAAATTCTCCATCTTCTGTTCTTTTAGATACATCGGGCATTGGTTCGCCTTCATTATAAAAATGTCTTAAACGGTAAGGCACATCAATGTGTCCATCGGTAATTATTACTTCCTTAGCTATTTCAGAAGCTAATACTTTCATTTCTGCCTCTGTAAGAGGTGTTTCCTCTTCTGTTGAGGTGTCCGTTTGAATGCATGAAAAAGAGAAACTAGCGAGTAAAAAAAAGAATAATGTGTTTTTCATAGAGGTGTATTTTTGAATTACCGTATCTTCGAAAGTAAAATATATATGAATAGAATAAAAATTACAAATGCCAAAAAGTAAAAATCAATACACAAAAGGTCAATTGGCATTGAGGAACGGTCAGGACAAGCCAGAAATTTGGTGTGCCTATAAAGGCAAAATTTACGATGTATCTAAGTCGAAACTATGGCGTAATGGTCAGCATTATGAACATTGGGCGGGGCAGGACTTAACCGATGAGTTAAAAGAGGCTCCTCATACGGTTAATGTATTTGATAAATTTGAAGTGGTAGGCAGGCTTGTAAGTTAAGAATGTTTTTTAAAACTGAGTATTGCTTATAAATTTTCATCCAAGTACTTCTTTGGAAGTGACGCATATTCGTCAGGAAAATACTTTTTTAATATTGCCACATAGTAATTATAGGGTTTATGTTGAAAAAAAGTGGGCGGCTTTTTGTACAGACGCTTATCCAAAAAATAACCGTTGCTTCCTCTTTTGTAAATCGCCATTAATGAATCGTTTTGAAGAATGGCTGAATCCTTTAGAATTTTGGGGTACTCAAATGGTGTGATCACATTCCTTGGTTCTATAGGTTTATAATTAATGTCTTCTACATACTCTGGCATATCTACCTTGCCTAGTTCATTCGTGATCTGATTAGTGAGCGATTTACTAATAGACTGCACATAGCTAGTTACCGTTGGTTCATACTTTTGCATGAATAAACTCATCAGAACACTTCTCTTGTCTATGGTGCCATTATCGAAAAAGGAAGATATGTTTTCGGCCGAAAAAAAATTCCCTTCAACATAGGTAACTGGTAGTTTTGGTATTGGATCGGCTGAATTAATAATACTAAAATTACTATTGTTGGACGAAAATCGTTGTACATACTCCTCTGCAAACACTCTATTCCCTACCATAGGATGTGCAAAAACATAGTTCTTGAATTTATTTTTTGGCGAGATTACTTCTTTCGGCAGATTTTCCAAATAGGCGCGCAGCATAATTGCCAGCGACCCCCCTTGACTATGCCCAGTCAATATAAAATCATAAATGCCCATCGCATTCAGGTATTTAATTTGAAATACTAAACTCTCTGACAAAAAAGCGATGCCTAAAGCATAACCAGCGTGAACCGCTGCGGCAGTATCTTTCGCAAAAATGTAATCAAATTTTGAATCTTGCATTTTTATACTGCCTTGTGCAGGAATCATCGCTGAATAAATATTCTCCATCCAGCTCATCATTTTATCCGTAGATCCTCTCAAATTAATTATCCCTGTTTTCCCTTTTGTATACACCTGAAACTTATTGTCCATTCCATGAATACCAGAGGTGTATTCTTTTTTGTATCCTTTGGGGATGATTTCTTTGTCAGAGCCATACAAGTCAAGGAAGGTGAAACTATTGCATATTGCAATCATTTCTTTTGCCTCTTGAGGCATAAAAACATAATCTATCTGCGAAAATGAGATTGAATAGATGAGGTAAAAAAACGATAATAGCGCTGTTTTTTTCATAACTGATAATTTCTATTGTTTATAATAACGTTTACATTAGAAAGTAGTGTATTTCAATAGTGGCTAATTCTGAAGCCAATTAAGTTATTACCATAAAAATTGGTTCAATAAATCACAACGAATACCTTTGTAACTCATAATTTACAATAAATTGATAATAATAGCAGAAAGTGGCTCAACAAAAACAGACTGGCGCATTATAAATCCAGATGAAAGTATCGATCAGGCGAAGACCATCGGTTTTAATCCCTTTCACATAGGCGAGGATGCAATAGCGGAGGAATTAACTACTAATTTGGTGCCTAAGATAAATGGTGTACCTAGTAAAGTGTTTTTCTATGGAGCAGGATGTACTTCTGGTGACAGCAAATCCATCATTATTAATGGTTTGCAAAATATTTGGCCAAATGTAGAGGTGGAGGTGAATAATGACTTATTAGCTGCGGCTAGAGCACTATGTTTAGACGAAGAGGGAATCGCTTGTATTCTTGGAACAGGATCTAATTCATGTGATTATAATGGCACTCAAATCATGAATAACGTACCCCCGTTGGGATATGTATTGGGTGACGAAGGCAGTGGTACTTACTTGGGGAAAATCCTCCTTCGAGAATATTTAAGAGGCATCATGCCTTCTCATATCGCACAAAAAATTGACAAACGCTTTGGTTTGTCAATCGAGAGCGTTTTGAATAACACGTATAAGCAACCATTGCCCAATCGGTTTCTAGCTTCCTTTGCAAAGTTTATTTATCAAAACATAAAAGAAGTTTATTTATACAACCTGGTTTATAATGCGTTTTCGGTGTTCTTCGAAAACAACGTGATGCTATATCATAATTACGAACAAAAGAAAGTTCACTTTACAGGTTCTGTAGCCTTTTATTTTAGTAATATTTTACGACAGGTGGCTATAGACAAAAATATTATGTTGAAAAATGTCGTGGAAAGTCCGATTGCAGGACTTACGTTGTATCATCAAAAATTATTGATCAGATAGCATGCATAACATTGAACCGTATTATAATTGGCTTCAATTTTACAACTCTTCCGAAGATGAGAATTCCCCTTTTTTCGAGAAAGAATACAATTTTGATTTATATTCAGAAAATATATACGGATACTACATCGACCCTGCTTGGGATAATATGGGTTCGGAAACCCTTTATATAAAATTACTTTTTGTAGATTATGAGCTAGGGTATGCAGTAATTGAGCTAATAGGCGAGTGGAACGACACCATAAACAATGATATTATGCATTTGAAGCGAAATATTATTGATCCACTAGTATATATGGGCATCAACAAGTTTGTTTTAATAGGCGAAAATGTGCTCAATTTTCATGGGTCAGATGACAGCTATTATGAGGAGTGGTTTGAAGATGTAGAAGAGGGCTGGATAGTAGGGATTAACTTTCACGAGCATGTTGTCGATGAATTTAAAAACTACAATATTGATAGCTATCTCAATATGGGAGGGGAGTTGCAAACCTCTAAATGGCGAACCTATTCTCCACATCATTTTTGTAAAATGATTGACCTTCTTATTGTAAAACGCCTGTCTTTATAACTCTTCGATAGGAGCAACCGCTGAAATTAAGTAGTTTCTTCCTGTTCTAACTTCTTTACATAATACCCTGCTTCGTCTTAACTTTATTTTTTCAAAAACACGTTTATTAAATTTAAATGATTTCCCAGAAGGAAGTTCTATTAAGAGTTTATGATTGATCTGTTCGTCATACTTCCGAAGCACCATCACTAATTGTTGATCTGACTGAGAGGAGGCCTTTGGATTTTTCATGTGCTTGGCCAATACTCTTAGAACATCATCAGGAAAAGCATCAGGGTTTAATAAGGGCAGCATCAACTCTCTAAATATAGACTTCCATCCTTTCCCGTGAGGAGAGACACCTCGTCCGTTTCTAATCACATTTACGCAGTGTGCAACTTCATGAATATAGGTGATAAGAAAATTATACGGATTTAAGTTCCTATTTACACTAATATGATGGACATTATTATCATGATCAAATTTATAATCACCAAGTTTTGTTACCCTTTTTTTAGAGATACGAATGATAAAACGGTATTGATGCCACAGTTCCGTACAATAGGGTACTGCCAGCTCAGGTAGATGATGACTTAACAGGGTATGTGTTTTTTCTATACTCATAAAAAAAGCTTTAGCGAATATCGCTAAAGCCTCAATATTTTACTGAAAAATAATTTATTATTCTTCAGTTGCTTCTTCTTCAGTTGCTACTTCCTCAGTGGCAGTAGAGTCTGCTTCTTCAACAACCTCCTCTACAGCTTCTTCAGCAGCTTCAGCAGATTCTTCAACTACTTCTTCAACTACTTCAGTAGCAGTTTCTTCAGTTGCTTCAGAGCTTTCGCCTCCTCCACATGCAACAAAAGCAAAGGTAAATCCCAATGCTAATAATAGGGTTAATAATTTTTTCATAATTTTAATAAATAGGTTTTTAGGTTTATTCCTAATCAAATGTATTACTTTTTTGCTTCCTAAAAAATTATTTTTTCCTAAAAAACACTTTAATTGGTACACCCTCCAATTTAAAATGTGACCTAAGCTTATTTTCTAAGTATCTTTGGTAGGGAGCTTTTATGTATTGAGGTAAATTACAAAAGAAGGCAAAAGTGGGCGTTCTGATAGGTAATTGGGTGATATATTTGATTTTTATGTGCTTCCCCTTCAAAGCTGGAGGTGGATAATGCTCAATTTCAGGGAGCATTTTCTCGTTTAGTGTTGACGTAGATATTTTCGTATTTCTATTTTCATTTACCTCAATGGCGAGTTCAATCGCCTGAAAAATGCGTTGTTTCTTCAAAACCGAGGCAAATATTACAGGGATAAATGTTAGCGGTGCTATCTTTTCTTCTATTGATTTTCGGAAAGCTTCGTGCGTATTATTTCCTTTTTCTATCAAATCCCACTTATTTACCATAATAATCATCCCCTTTTGGTACTTATGTGCCAAACTGATGATATTCATGTCTTGCGCTTCCAATCCACGCTCGGCATCGATCATAATTACACAAACATCGGAGTCCTGAAGTGCCTGTATAGCACGCATTACAGAATAAAACTCTATGTCTTCATGTACTTTCGATTTTTTTCGTACACCAGCGGTATCGGTAAGAATAAAATTTTTCCCATACATGGAATAGTGGGTATTGATGGAGTCACGTGTAGTGCCTGCTTCATCCGTAACAATCGTTCGGTCTTTCCCTAGCAAGGCATTCAAAAAAGAAGATTTACCAGCATTAGGACGACCTAAAATAGCTATTTTGGGAACCCCTTGATTAGGATTTTCATCTCCATCTGTTTCAAAATGAGACACAACTGCATCAAGAATTTCGCCTGATCCTGACCCATTAGCAGCTGATAGCGGAAAAACCTCCCCTAGCCCTAAGCTGTAAAATTCTCCAATCATAAAGCTTCTTTCCGTATTGTCGGCTTTATTAGCCGCAATATAAACGGGCTTTTTCGTCCCTCGGATGATCTTTGCAAAATCTTTATCGAGCCCATGAATTCCATCGAAACAATCGACCATGAAAATAACAACCGATGCCTCTTCTACAGCAATTTCTACTTGCTTTCTAATTTCGCCTTCAAATTTATCTTCAGAGCCTGATACATATCCTCCTGTATCTATCGCTGTAAAATGTTTTCCGTTCCACTCCCCATACCCATAATGACGATCGCGGGTTACTCCACTTTCATTATCCATTATGGCCTGTCTTTTTTCAACCAAACGATTAAAAAATGTTGATTTTCCTACATTAGGTCTACCTACAATTGCTACTATATTTGCCATATTATTTTTTAATATTAATGCCTCGACTAATTACTATAGCCGAATCCTTTTAACTTTTTATCTTTCTTACGCCAGTCCGACTCTACCTTCACATGCGTTTCTAGAAATACTTTTTTTCCAAAAAATGCCTCCATATCTAATCTCGCTTCTGTTCCTACTTTTTTAAGTGCAGCACCCTTATTGCCTATTAATATTCCTCTTTGGCTTTTACGCTCTACATATATTTCGCCTCGTATTCTAATTATCTTTTCCTCTTCTTTAAATTCATTCACCACCACTTCGCAACTGTAAGGCACTTCTTTTTTATAGTTCAGAAATATTTTTTCTCGTATAATTTCGGCTGCAAAAAATCGTTCAGGCTTATCGGTTAGCTGGTCTTTTGGGAAATATGGTGGATGAATCGGTAACTTTTCAATAATACATTCAAACACTTTGTCAATATTCTCCCCTTTAAGGGCTGAAATCACAATAATATCATCGTATTTCACATGCTCTTTCCAATAAGTGATTTTATCTTCTAGTTGAGTGCCTTTGGCTAAATCTGATTTATTAATGATTAAAATAACAGGTACATGTACACTTTTTAGTTTATTGAGAAGCTCTTCGTCTATTTTTTCGTATAAATCTGCCACTAATAATACTGCATCGGCATCATCTAGCGACATATTTACAAACCGCATCATGGACTGGTGCAACTCATATTCTGGTTTTAAGATACCAGGCGTGTCGGAATATACAATTTGGAAATCATCACCATTAATTATTCCCATAATGCGATGACGTGTCGTTTGCGCTTTAGAAGTAATAATAGACAACCTTTCCCCCACCATTTGGTTCATGAGGGTTGATTTACCCACATTGGGTTTACCTATTATGCTTACAAAGCCTGCTTTATGAGAAATATTTGCCATGAATCAAATTATTTTGCAAAGGTACTTGTTTTATATTTATGAACCATCTACTTTTGTAATCCGTTTCAAGAAAAGCTTATTATCTGAACCGGAAATGATTTGAAAACGTTCAAATTTCTCAATAGACTAAGGTCGGAAGGCATTGCCTTTCTAAAGATATATCGCGGGGTGGAGTCCCGAAGTAATCGGGAGTAGCTTGTAAATTGAGTATTAATTACGAGTACTGTACAGCGATATAGCGAAAATATATCGCGGGGTGGAGCAGTTGGTAGCTCGTCGGGCTCATAACCCGAAGGTCACAAGTTCGAGTCTTGTCCCCGCTACTACAAACCTCTTGGATTAAGTTTCAAGAGGTTTTTTTGTGCCTTCCGTAAACGAACTGTAAACGAAAATCATTCTTTCTACTAAATGGAATTAGGCAAGTTGACTTGGGGTAGGTAGGCTTGCCGAAGTGTGTAATTTAAAACAGTCGGATTAAAAATTCTATGATAAGCATGCGACATTACAAATGTCGAATAGCGGGTAAATTCAAAAAAGAGTATGCGCAAAGAAATGCAGTTGAGGATCGAATTGGAAATGCTAAACAGGCCTACTCTCTAAATCAAATCAAAGCCAAACTCAAAACAACTTCTCAAACTTGGATTGCAGCTACATTATTTGTCCTCAACTTATCAAGGGCTGCATCTCTAATGGGATGGACTTTTTGAGGAAGCCCTAAGTACGGAAATAACTTCCGAACTAGTGTAGTTGGAAAAGGTGAAAGTGAGGTAGCCGAAGGCTCAACACCCTAGAACAAAAGTATTTAAAAATATTGCTATTGATAATAACAATATTTTCAGAAAGCTGAAGATATTTATATGCGCTAGCCGAAGTTCAACACCCTCAATAGTTGTATATTGCCATTCCATATAGCTGGACATTGTGCTTAATACAAGACAAAAAAATGACACTTGAAGATTTAGGATATAACATAGGTTTTGAAAACTTCCGAAAAGAGCAAAAGCTTGATTCATTAGAAGTTGGACGAGTTGTATCAGAACATAAAGAAAGATACTTTGTAAAAACTACCGAAAAAGAATATGAGGCAGAGATAATCGGAAATTTAAGATTTTCGGCTAACAATAGGTCTGATTTTCCTGCTGTTGGTGACTGGGTTGCGATTTCTGAATATGATGATAATAAAGTGCTTATTCATGCTGTCTTTCCAAGAGAAACTAGTATTGAAAGACAAGCAGTTGGAAAACAGGGAGAGAAACAAATTATAGCAACAAATATTGATTATGCTTTTATTGTACAAGCGGTTGACAGGGATTTTAATATTAATCGAATAGAAAGATACTTGGCCATTTGTTATACATCAAATGTAGTACCGAT
>JAOULS010000005.1 GCA_029881895.1 Cyclobacteriaceae bacterium
CCTCTATACCCTTCATTTTGAGTTAAATTAGTTCGATAACGATTATAGTAATCCAGTGCCTTATCAAAATCAAGACCGTATTGATAACTTCTACCAATTAAATACAAAATATTGAAGCGATATTCATTGTCTGCTGCTAATACTCTTTCAAGATATTTGGCTGCTCTCTCTTTTCCTACGGTTTGCAAAAAAGCATTCCCCGCTTTAAAATTACCCGATATATTATCAGGGTCAGCATCAGCAGCCAAAGTATATAATTCTCTAGCCAGATCTAACGCTCTTGTCTCAGCTAATGTTAAGTCTCCTTGTTCTTCATAAACCTTTGATAATTCCTTGGGATCATCTTGAGCCAATAATGAATAAGGGGAAAATAAAATTCCCAAAAAAATAAAAAACGATAATTTCCGTAAGAAGGACATCCGTTGGTCGATTAATAATTACCTTTGAAACAGTTTAAAAAATTTAATAACAATTAAATATAAGTTGCTTTTATTACGTTTCAAAAGATATAAAAAATAAAAAACAACATTAATTATTATGCTTTCACACAACACAAATAAGCTTTATAGTTAATAATCAGACACTTAGCCAAATATGTAGTGTATTACAAAACATAAATAAGGTAAATATTAACGATATATGCAACTGTACTTAAAGTAAAAATTTAACTCCCATTCAATGAAAATCACTTCTTCACAATTTGTGATAAGCAATACTGACTATAACAAATGTCCAAAACCTGACCTTCCTGAGTTCGCCTTTATAGGTAGATCCAATGTTGGCAAGTCTTCTTTGATCAATATGCTCACGGATAAATCCAAGCTTGCGAAGACCTCATCTAAGCCGGGAAAGACACAGCTCATTAACCATTTTATTATTAATAGTAATTGGTATTTAGTTGATTTACCGGGTTATGGGTGGGCAAAAGTGAGTAAATCGGAAAAAATTAAATGGAAAATAATGATTAATGATTATTTTATACATCGAAAAAATTTATCATTAGCATTTGTACTTATTGATTCTCGTTTAGACCCTCAAAGAATTGACATTGAATTTATTAACAATTTAGGAGAAAGTGGAATTCCTCTCGCTCTTATTTTCACAAAATCGGACAAACAGACCAAGAACAAAACAGATTCATCAATTGCCAAGTTTAAAAATGAGTTATTAAAATCTTGGGATGAAGTCCCTCCCTACTTTGTTACATCAGCAGAAAAGCATACAGGCAAGAAAGAAGTATTAAATTATATTGGTGAGATTATTTCATCAATAAAATAATTTATATTTTTGCAGTCATAAACAAAAATCATGACATATAAAGATATCGCTTCAGTAGCTGGCAAAGGAGGGTTACATAAGATTATTCAACCTACACGTACAGGTGTTATTTTAGAATCACTTGACGATAAAAAATCTAAGTTAGTTGCGGGCATGAACCATCGCATTTCTGTATTGGATGAAATCTCTATTTATACTACTTCTTCTGAGGAAGCAGTTCCTCTTCATAATGTAATATCAAAAATTCATGAAGAATTTAATGGAGACCCTGGTGTTGATAGTAGTTCAGACAATGACGAGCTTAGGGCTTTCTTTACTCACGTTTTACCTGAACATGATCAAGAAAGGGTATATATTTCAGACATTAAGAAAATTGTAAGTTGGTACAAAATTATTCTTAAAGAGCTACCTGAATTACTTGTGACAGAAAAAATACAAGAAAAATAAATGAACAATCCCCCTGATGATATCTCCCAAGTATCTTCTTTAATTAAAAAGGACTTCGGACTTGATCATTCAGAATTAACCAACCTCACTATTTTAGATGAATTAAAACAACAGCTCACACAGATAGTCACTTATCTTTTAGACAAAGATTTTCAACGATTATTATCTGCAATGTATCGCATTGATATAAGTGAGCGAAAATTTAAAGAAGTACTATCTAAAGATCCTCCTTCTGAAATTGCTGCTAATATTGCACAACTCATCATAGACCGAGAATTACAAAAAGTAATCACAAGAAGGAAATATTCCGAATAAATAAATTCAATTAACATTTATAATGATGCTCTTCTTATAAACTTAATTTTGTGATACGTTAAAAATGTTCCTCGTAGCAATACTATGGCTTCGCTTTTTTTCTTTCTCAAAGGCAAATTCCTTACAAAATCTTCTATGCCTTTATAAACATTAATTGGTATTACTTGAAAAAAGTTTTTGCTTTTTCAACCATTTTTCTTGATCCCACAAAAAACGGAACTCTTTGATGCAATTCATCAGGCTGTATTTCCATTATTCTTTTCTCTCCGTCTGTAGCTGTCCCTCCTGCCTGCTCGGCAATAAAAGCTAAACAATTGCATTCGTACATTAATCGAAGTTTTCCATTCGGAGCACTATGCGTTTTAGGATAAATATAAATCCCACCTTTCAGCAGATTTCTATGAAAATCGGCCACAAGTGAGCCAATATACCTTCCTGAATAATTACTTTTTCTACAGTGACTTATATACTCCTTTACTGGTTTTTCAAAACTATTATACGCTCCTTCATTAATCGAATATATTTTCCCCTCTTCGGGCAACTTCATGTTCGGGTGCGACAAAAAATATTCTCCTAAGGATGGCTCGTAGGTAAACCCATTTACACCATTCCCTGTAGTATATACCAACATCGTAGATGATCCATACAAAATATAACCAGCTGCTATTTGCTCTACTCCTTTTTGCAGTACATCTTCTTTTGTAATAGGCGTATCTACAAGTGATACTCTTCTGTAAATTGAAAAAATAGTTCCTATTGAAACATTCACATCAATATTGGAAGACCCATCCAATGGATCTATAGCTACTACATATTTAGCTGATTCACTCCCTGTTTCAATCACTTGCTCGTCTTCCTCGGAAATAACGGCACACACCTCTCCTCCCTTTGTTAAGGCACGTATAAAACGAATATTTGACAATACATCTAGCTTTTGCTGTTCCTCGCCTTGTACATTTTGGGTGCCTATCGCACCCGAAATATTTATCAACCCTGCCTTATTTATCTCTCTATTCACTACTTTACCTGCAAGAGCAATATCCCTCAAAAGTTGTGATAATTCGCCAGTTGCGTATGCGAAATGCTGTTCCTTGGCGTTAATGAAACGATCAAGGTTTGTTCCTATTGGGGCTGCTATTCTAGAATCTTCCATGAAAGGATTTATTTTACTTTTATAAGGTTAGTTGTCAATATGTGTTTAAATTCATGTGAATTTAATATTAAAATTTCAATATAAAATGAAGGTGTTTAAATTTGGTGGTGCTTCTATAAAAAATGTTCAAGCAATTCAAAACATGATTGCTATTATTGGAAAATATCAAAATGAAAGTTTGATAATAATCGTATCGGCTATGGGGAAATCAACCAATGCATTAGAAGAATTGATTGATTTGACATTAACAAAAAAAAAATATCACAATGAATTAAATAAATTTGAACAGTACCACAAAAATCTAATTCATGAACTACCTACTCCTCACTTTAATGAACTTGAAAAAGAAATAACATTTTATTTTAATCAATTAAAGTACTTTCTTGAACGGGTTTCTCTTGAAAATTATTCTAAATTCTACGATCGTATTGTTTCTATTGGAGAACTATTATCAAGTACTATTATTTCATTTTACCTGAAACAATCAAACATAAAGACATTATGGGCTGATGCTCGTACCCTTATAAAAACTGATCATACTTTTCAAGATGGAAAAGTAGACTGGGATTCAACAGCAACTAATATCACGACACTTATCTCCTCCAACTCTGATTATTCCATCTTCTTAACACAAGGATATATTGGTAGTACTCATGATAATGAAACCACTACTTTGGGACGAGAAGGTTCTGATTACACCGCAGCAATTTTTGCCTATTGCTTAAATGCTGAAAGTGTGACGATTTGGAAAGATGTGCCGGGCATTTTAAATGCCGACCCTAAAATTATTAACGATGCAATATTGTTTAAAGAGCTCCCTTACAATGAAGCATCAGAAATGACCTATTACGGAGCAAAAGTGATCCATCCAAAGACCATCAAACCTTTAGCTAATAAAAAAATCCCTTTACATGTTCGCTGTTTTGAAACTCCTGAAAACAAAGGCACTATTATCCGTGACTGTATATTGAAGGAAATACCAACAACAATTATTTACAAGGAAAACCAATGTTTAGTGTCTTTTAAATCAAAAGACTTGAGTTTTATCAATGAAAAAGGATTGAGCATACTATTCAATGCGCTACACCAACTCAATATGACCATTCATATTATGCAAAATTCAGCTATTTCCTTCTCTGTATGTATCGATTATCATCCTCAAAAAGTGGTTGAATTAATAAAAAAACTTAGTTCAGAATTCATCATTTTATACAATACTGGATTACAACTTGTCACCATCAAGAATTACACAAACAAAACATTAACAAAATACAAACCTAAAGGAGAGCTATTGCTTGAACAAGTGTCAAGAAATAATTATAGAATACTCTTTCAACCCGAATAATAGCATTATGCACAAATACATCCTTATATTGAAACTAGATTATAGTCATAGATGAAAAAAATATTACTGTTACTATTTCCTGTTATCGTAAATGCACAAGTTATAAATGATAATATAGCCAATAGAATATCATTAGCACTTAATGAAGAAGTTATATCCAATACGGCCAACTGTACTGTAGAGAAAGCGTGTGTAGATGAATTATTAACTGGCAAGTGTATCAAGTATCATAATGATCAATGGTTTTCATTTCAATCAGAAAAAGAGCAAAAAATCTATGTAAATATTTATGGGCAGAAATGTAGAGATTTAAGAGGGGTTCAACTTGTTGTAATTGATGGCACTCCTTGTGAAGTATCTGATTATACTATATTGTCCTGTGTATCATTGGCTTCACAGGATAACTTTTACATAGAACTTGATTTAGAAAAAGAGAAAGAGTACTTATTAAATGTTGATGGTTATTTACATGACCACTGTAATTTTTTCATCTCTATTGATACTACCTCATATGGATTTCCTACTTACGCAGATTTTCCTTTAGAAACGGATATTATTAAAAACGAAAAAGAAATAACATTAAAATGGAAAATACCCGACTCACTTTCTACACAAATAAAGCATTTTGAAGTTCATCGAAGAAAGAATAAAGAATATAGACATGAATATATTAACTCAATACCTATAGAGCTCAATTCCTTTGGTTCTTCTAAAGAAAAATACATGTATATTGACACTATTTCACAATATAGAAGGTTACATTATAAACTTATAGCAGTTGATATAAATGACAAGTTTCGCCTTATTTCAGAATTTGAATTTTAACAAATCATGAAATCAATTCTTGCAATAACACATTACATGACCTATCTAAAATAGTATACACATTCTGAAAACCTTGAGAACCTCCAAAATAAGGGTCAGGAACGTCTTCTCCTTTTCCTTCTGAATCATACGCTCTCATAAGTTTGATTACCGAATTTGAAAATTTTGCTTCCGGAAAGCTCATGATGTCATTATAATTATCACTATCCATAGGAATGATGTAATCAAAATCATTAAAATCATCAACTGTGAATTGTCTTGCCTTATGATTCAAAGGAACACCATTTAATATCGCATTTTCTTTCGTTCTAGGATCAGGCTGACCTCCAATATGATAATTTGAAGTACCACATGAGTCACATAAAATGCTATCCATCAAATTATTATGTTCTATTAATCGTTGAAAAATTCCTTCAGCTAAAGGAGATCGACATATGTTTCCGAGGCATACAAACAACACTCTTATCATTTTAAAGTATTTTATTTTGTTACTTTACTTAAAAAAAAATAGATTGACCAAAAAAATAACATAATACATGATTTAGTCTACCTGAGGTAACTCTATAAAGAAAGAAGTACCCCTTCCAATTTCAGTCTCAAACCAAAGTTTTCCACCCGCATGTTCTATTCCATGCTTTGCAATAGCTAGTCCAATTCCCGACCCACTTTCTTTTGTAGTGAAATTAGGTATAAATATTTTTTCCTGTACATCTTCTGGAATTCCATCGCCATTATCTAGTATTTCTATTACGATTTTACTTTGATTAAGATTTTTTATTGAAAGAGAAATAATCACCTGTTTATCAGAAGATTGTTCTGCATTCAAAATCATATTAAGAATAATTCTACCCATTAACTTCTCATCACCCATCACAAACATTTTGTGGTTTGGAATAACTTCAGTGATTTTTGTTTTACTTTTATGTAAAGCAATGGTTTGTTTTACCAGGTCTGTTAGTTCATAACGTTCATGTTCAGGAATGGGCATTTGAGCAAATGAACTAAATGAAGAAACAATATCTGTAAGTACATCTATTTGTCTCATTAGCGAATTTACGGGCTTATCCAACCCTACATCGTGCTTATCCCCCAACAAAGTACGTTGTAAATGTTGCAGCGTCAACTTCATAGGGGTGAGTGGATTTTTTATTTCATGTGCTACTTGCTGCGCTATGGTTCGCCAAGCAGATTCTTTTTCGGTACGTGCCAATGCTTTTTTACTTTCATCTAAGTTCACAATCATCTTATTATATTCACTTACCATAAGTCCTA
The DNA here is from genome assembly GCA_029881895.1 of Cyclobacteriaceae bacterium. Taxonomy (GTDB): domain Bacteria; phylum Bacteroidota; class Bacteroidia; order Cytophagales; family Cyclobacteriaceae; genus JAOUKH01. The sequence continues at coordinate 6,636 of JAOULS010000005.1, forward strand.
TTTCATCATCTGACTTCCATTTTAGAGGGATGTTTTTTTCTGATAGTGTAGTATCCTTTAACTTTTGAGTAATAAATCGTAATGGAAATGTCAACCACTTCGAGGCAAAGTATGAAATGATTAAAAAGCCAATAAAAACGACTGCAAAAACATTAACAATCGTCACAAACACTTCTATTTTTTCCTTTTCTAAATTAAATTCAGACTTAAAATAGGGAACGCTTAGCACAGCTAATAATTGACCACTAACTGGAGATTGAATACCAATATAAGTGGCATTATAAGTCAACTTTCCAACTGATTCAAGAGCTGTAAAACTTTGATCTTTCCTTTCTACTATTTTTGCATGTGCAGCCGAGGAAATATATTCAGAAAGCACATTTTTCTTATAGATAAGCGGTTGACTACTTGCTATGAGTCTCCCTCTAACATCGAATAAATTTGCATCTGTATTGGCCATGACACTCGCAAATTTTAATTTATCACTTAGTTCTTCACCAGATAGCGACAGTCCCTCTCCCACTCCATTTTCAATGTTTTTTCCAATGATAAGTGCCTTTTTATAATGCTCATATTTCACTTCTTCCTTGTACGAATTAGTGACGAGGCTTAAAGTAACGGAACTCACCACAATAAGTGGAAGAAAGAAAGCCCAATTAAAATACAATTGAATTCGAGCTGAATAGTTTAATGATTTCCCAGACAGATAATAATACAACCCATAAATAAGTAGTAATACCACTACTAAGAATATCATTAAAATTAATAAAAATGAAAAATTTGACAATACATTAAAATAACTGTAACACAAGCCACTTACCACTACTGTCCTATTTTCTGTTTCGTCCACTATAAGGTGACAGTATCCATTATCATCAGCTTTGTGCCCTGATGATCTTTCTAATTCAAAATTTTGTTGATAGTTATATTCTCCAGAACTATACACAATTTTTCCACCTGCAAAAATTGCATAGCTGAAATTTTTATTTTCATAAGGCAATAAAAAACGACTATCTACAAGTAAATCAGGGTACACATTATCAGGAATAATTTTTTTCATTTTTAACGTGATAACAACAAACCCTACACTTAACCCATATTTTTTCACCTCAGAAATACTCACATATCCTTTAGTATACTCTTCTTTATAATCACTTATAAAGTAAAGATTATTTCCTACTGTAGAAGAATTATTAACCAAGCCTTCTTTTAGTAATGAAAGTTCCAATTGACTTTCTTCCGTAAATGACTTTCCTTTTGCATTGTACAGAGCGATATCAACATCATATTTATCAAAATAGCTAGATAAAAACACTTTTCTTACCTTTTCCTTTACGACTTCCTTTGATAGGAAAGGGGTAAACATCCTGGATTTTATAAAGGCATCGTTACTAATACCATAGCTTGCTTCGGAAAGTAAATATTCTGCGAGTTCATCGTTTCCGATCAAAAATTGCTCTACAAATCGCTGTTTATTTTCTATATTTCTCTTCTCTTCTAGTTCTTTAATACTATACGTCATAAGTAAGGACGCAAATATTAGCCCAATCAAAACATAAGTGAAGGATTGATAACTAACATTTGAAAAACGTTCAGGAAGTTTCGTGATTATTAACAAAGTAAAATAAAGAACACTAAACAAAACAGTCAACCAATTCCCTTGTCCTGACACATGTATTATGCCGCCAAAAAGGAGTAATCCTGAAATAAATATCAGCCCAGATATTAATACTCGATCAGGTTTACATAAAAAATTAAATAGTTTATAGATGATATGGCTATATAGTATAAATAAAAAACCTCCCATCATGAGCACAATAAAAACCAAAACACGCTCTTTTGAAAAGTCAACAGAAGAGGAGATATCTAACGTATAATTAGAATTATAATAAACCGTTTCAATTAATAAGTATAACTGCCATAATCCTAGACTACTGATTAACCCAATCAAAAAACTCCCTGAATTCTTAAATTTAAATTTGAATTGGTAATCTTTAGGTATAACATAAAACACATAACCTACTACAAGTAATAGTAGTGTCATATTTATCACCAAATCAGCTAATGTTGGTGTAATGAACGATGAAGCAAAAACTTGTGGATTAAAAAAAGAGTTGCTAAAAGCATTGATATGCCAGTCTGTTTGTAGCATGATTACCCTAATAAGGGTCAAAACAGAAATTAAAAAAATCACACTCAATCCTCGAGAATTTTTTCCTATTTTAAAAGAAAAAATAAAAACACTTATCATTAGAAAAAACAGACCAAATGCCATGACAACTAACCCTGAGGATTTAACTTTTTTGTTTGTAGTAAAATAAGTATCATTAATATCTACAAAAAACAAACATTCAGATGTGTCAAGACATACCTGTAGCATCGCTCCATGATTCGTTTTACTAATTTGAATCGCATCACTTTTAAAAAAAGTAGGATTAGTTTCAGCAAACAAATACTGGTTTTCTATTAACGAGTTGATATGTAATGGCAATAAAACAAAAACCTCAAATTCTTGTATTGAAGTTCCCCATTTAAGCACAACGAATTTACCCTTTCTAGTCTCAATGTATTTTCTGTAATAATCACCGATTACATCTACATATTTGGGTACGTATTCGTGAGAAGACCAATACGATAGCTCACCATTTTTGAACACAAAATATGGATATGAAGTATCTATAGTATTAAGAAACTCAAACGCTACATTTTGATGGTTTTTAAGATAAGATAATACGGGCTGTATTTCTTCTGTAATTTTTTTCGATTCTAAACTTAATTTAATTGCTATTTGTGATAGCTCATCCTTTTTTGAATATTGACTATCTTGAAGCTTGAATACAAAAAAACCAATCGCAATAAGAAATAGAGAAAAGACAAATAGAAGAATTGATTTTCTAGTAAATATATGCACGTTGACTAGTAATGATTATTTAAAAATAGCGATTAATTCTCTTTTCAGAAAGCAATAATCAATCCATCATTCTTACTCACCTCTCGACCAACTGTCATCATACTTTACTCCTCCAAATAGATGTAAGAATAACACTCTAGAATATCTAAAAATCAAAGGGAGAAGTAGAATGACAATAGATAATACAGTTACTATAAAAATAACTAGATCACGAATATTAAATAGCCACATAATAACACCTGTGATTATTAAGACAGCAACATTAACAGCATAACTAAAATACATGGCACCAAAGAAGAAACCAGGCTCTACTTCAAACCTTAGCCCACATGTTTCACAAATTTCATGCATCTGAGTGAATTTATTTATCTTAGAAAGAGGAAACACAAACATAGATCCTTCTCTACATTTTGGACATTTACTTTCCAGTATTGCTTGATATGCTTTTTTCTGATACATTTTTTCTACTATTCTTATACCAAAAATAAGCTACAACTCCGACTAATAAGTATGGGGTAACAAATAAGTATAATATTCCGAAATTTATTGTTGATGCAATACCCCCTTCTCCATTGCTAATATTATTCTCTAATGACGTTCGACACATTGCACATTGAGCGAAGCTAAACTGTATGGAAACAAAGAAAAAAAAAGAAAGAAATAAAAACCGTTTCATAATATCTAAAAGTACATACTTTATACGTAAAAAGGACTAATCATAAGGTAAACTATTACACCACTAAAAGCAACATATAACCAAATCGGGAAGGTGATTCTTGCTAATTTTTTGTGCTTATCAAATTGCCTTGTTAGTGTTTTAGAAAGTGTAAAGAGTACTAGAGGAACGACTAATACTGATAATAAAATATGTGATAATAAGACAAAATAATAAATGTATTTCATAGAACCATGACCTGCATAGATAGTAGGTTCTGAAGTAGTATGATACATGATATACATGATCAAGAAGGAAGAAGACAATAATAAATTAACCTTGATAATACGCTCATGAGCTAACCTTTTTCCATTTTTAATAGCAATTACAGCAATTATTAAAAGTACCCCAGTTATTCCGTTTATAGTAGCATATATAGGGGGAAGAAATGAAAGATCTACTCCTACAATTTTGACATTGAATAATAAAGCTACTACAACTGGGATAATTATTGATAAAGTAATAATTATACGATTTATACGTTTCTCATTCATTTTATTTATTCTCGTTTTCAGATAATATTTTAATTTCTACAATTAGTCTATCTATTTCTTTATCACTAATTTCATAATAACCTCTAATTCTATTTTCAGAATCTAAGAGAACCCAATTATCATACTCATTACTTAATAATGAGCAATTCCAAAACGCTTTTATATTATCATTAAGCTTAAGAAAATTGAAATTTTCATAATTAGAGAGATTATTCTTGAACGTATTAGTAAAAACAACCATCTGAAAAACATTACCAATTCGTTCATTTACACTTAACATATGTAACATATAATTATCGTCTATAACAGGAATATAGGCTATTATAGTGATAAGATCATCCAAAATAAGCTTACTACTGTCTATTCTATTACTATTGTCAATAGCATTGAAGTCAAATAAATATGGAGCTGTCACCTCTTCACATGGCGCATTTATTAACTCTTCCTGGGTTTGATAATACAAAGGAATATTAAATTGATTATTACCAAATATTTTCAGGAATGTAAAAATACAAACTGGTAGCAGTATTGCTAAAAATAAAATTATTGATTTATATATTTTCTTCATGGTATAAAACAAAACAGGCTAAAGATAACTCTTTAGCCTGATAAATTGTGTATGTTTTCACTATACTACCAACCTCTAGCTTGTAGTATCGCCCAACTTTCGTAACGAAAAGCGATCAACATCCATACTACAAAAATCATAGGTAGTAAAATTGACCACATTAATGTTTTTGATTCATGCTTTAAGTGCATGAATTCACCTACTATATAAGCTGCTTTCACAATTGTCATAACAACAAATATGCTTAACTTAAGCATTCCTGATGGAATAGTAAAAGCTACAATAAATTCTAAAGTAGTAATTAACCCTAGTATACCTGCTACTTTCCAAATATGTTTAATTTTATTCTTATCAGCAGGAATTACCTGTATGTTAGAAGTTTCTTCAGATGACATATTATTTTTAATTATCAGTGTAAAATTTATTCAACAATCCGTTAGATCAAATAGAAGAAGGTAAATACGAATACCCAAACTAAATCTACAAAGTGCCAATACAGACCTACTTTCTCTACCATTTCATAATGACCTCTTTTTTCATACATACCTGTTACAGTTCTATAGTAAATCAAGAAATTCAATAATACTCCACTTAGCACGTGTGTTCCATGAAACCCTGTAATAAAAAAGAATAGGGCAGCAAAATCAGGTGGTCCGTATGAGTTATATGAAAGGCTAGATCCAGCATGTATAAAATGATTCCATTCCCAAGCCTGACAGCCTAAGAAAGTTAATCCTCCTATAATCGTCCAAAGCATCCACTTTTCAACTGCTTTTTTATCCATTCTGTGACCAGCCTCTACAGCCAAGACCATTGTAACGCTACTCATGATAAGTATAAAAGTCATTATACCTACAAATACTAATGGAGCATGATCAAATCCTAATTGATGAGCAAAAGGAAAAGAATTAAAAACAAAGTCTGGCAAAGGCCAATATCCTTGTGAAAAAGGAAACACGTTATCAACTATAGCCCCATGAACAGAAGGGTCATAAGCTGCATGGCTATAGCGAACCATTCCATACGTTACTAACAATGCTGAAAATGTAAATGCATCAGATAGTAAGAAGAACCACATCATAAGCTTACCATAACTCGCATTAAATGGAGATTGTCCCCCATTCCAAATACTTGTCTTCGAACTAATTTCAGTTGTAGCAGTTGACATAAATGTTTTAATTTAATCTCTTAACGATATAACAATAAAAATATAAATAAATACAACCAAAGTCCACCTAAAAAATGCCAAAAGGTAGTACACATTTCTATTTGTGCCATATTTTTAGAATGAACCTTTAGTTTAATTGTTGATTTCAAAACAATCAACAAGAAAATTAACCCACCAACAAGGTGAATACTATGCAGTCCTGTAAGGACATATACAAATGACCCAGAAGGATTTCCAACAAGAAAAATATTAGAATTAACTAAATCACCCCATGCCATTACCTGACCTATTAAAAATGTAAAACCTAATATAGCTACAGCACCAATTCCGATTTTCACATTTTTAGTATTGTCATTTTTAGCAGATACATATGCCCAATGCATAAAGATACTACTGAATAATATTATCCCAGAATTAACCCACAAAATTTTTGGTAGTTCAAAAATTAGCCAATTACCTTCTGCTTGTCTTACAATGTAAGCACTTGTTAATGAGGCAAAAATCATTACTACAGTAGTAATAAACAACCACATTGCAAATTTCTTAGGATGTATCGTAAACGTCTTTTTTGGTTCTTCCATAATATGTAATTGCGTATTCATATTATAATTTATCTAGTAAATAGGCGATTTGGACTATTGGCAAATACAAAAATGAACCAAACATAATTTTTAATGCCGATTTACGTGAACCATCTTTCATCAACCCAAAAGTTTGAGTTAAAAAAAGTGCTCCACAAACGGTAACTATAATTGCAGAATTAATTCCAGTTAAACCAAATTTGGCGGGTAGTAATCCCAATGGAATTAAAAACAACGTATATATCATGATGTTAAATGCAGTATTTAAATCTTTCTTTCCCTTTGAGGGTAATAATTTAAATCCTGCCTTTTTATAATCATCATCAGCTACCCATGCAATAGCCCAAAAGTGAGGAAACTGCCATATAAACTGGATGCCAAAGATAATTAAAGCTTCAATACCTATATTACCTGTAAATGCTACCCAACCCAACAGGGGAGGTAATGCACCTGGTATTGCTCCTACGACTACAGCTATAGGACCTACTCTTTTTAAAGGAGTATATACAAAACTATAAAGCAAAAGAGAAATTAAAGATAAAGCTACGGTCAAAAAATTAGTACTAACATATAATAAGAACAAGCCTATTGCTCCTGTAAATATTGCAAAATATATAGCCTCATTAATAGATAATCTACCGGTAGGCAATGGCCTTCCTTTCGTTCTTTCCATTAACTTATCTAAATCCTTTTCTATAATTTGATTTATTATAACTGAAGATCCTGAAACTAAAAGACCTCCTATAAATAATGACATAAAAATAGACCAATTAATCTGACCGAAAGAAGCTAACGCATAACCAAAACCAGAAGAAAATGCAACAAGTAACGATAATCTGAACTTTAATAGCTCAAAATATGCTTTCATCTTACTCATGATGAAATTTCCTGAAGTTATGTCTACTACTGTTCTCACTATTTACTTGTCAATCCTAATAAAATTAAGGTATTCTATACAAACTGATCAGAAGACTAAAAACAGGCAACTGATCAGTTATTTATTATTATTTTACTTCTATTGCTTTATCATCTTCATCTTCTAAAGCAATAAGTTCATTTTCATTTGGAAAATTTGTCTCAGGTGTTTTAGAAAAAGGGATATTCTGAGGGATAAAATCAGGCACATTTTTCATTTCTTCATCTGAAAATTTCGCAGCATATTCATCGTTTACAGGCTTACCTAAATCGTAAGGCCATCTGTATACTTTAGGAATATCTCCAGGCCAGTTTCCATGACCAGGATCAACTGGTGTTGTCCACTCTAATGTAGTAGATTTCCATGGGTTAGCAGTAGCTCTACGTCCTTTGAACATACTATAGAAGAAGTTAAAAAGAAATATAAATTGCGCCACGAATGTAAATATGGCTGCTATACTAACAAACATATTTAAGTCAGTAAATCCATTGAAAGTATCAAAATTTGTCCAAGAATAATATCTTCTTGGGAATCCTGCGATACCAATATAATGCATTGGAAAGAATATTAGGTATACACCAATAAAAGTAAACCAAAAATGTATATACCCTAGTTTAGCATCCATCATACGACCGAACATTTTTGGAAACCAATGGTATACTCCAGCCAACATGCCAAAAAATGCTGCGCTACCCATTACTAAATGGAAATGAGCTACAATAAAATATGTATCATGAATTTGTATATCAATAGCCGAGTTTCCCATAAACAAACCTGTTAAACCACCAGATATAAAGTAAGACACTAAACCTATTGAGAATAACATAGCGGGAGTAAAAATCAAATTACCTTTCCAAAGAGTAGTTAAGTAATTAAATACTTTTACAGCAGAAGGTATAGCTATGATAAGGGTTAACAAAGTGAATATAGAACCTAAAAAAGGATTCATACCTGTAACAAACATATGATGAGCCCATACAACAAATGATAAGATCGCAATACCTAACATTGAACCAATCATGGCACGGTATCCGAAAATAGGTTTTCTAGAATTAGTAGCAATAATTTCAGAAGTAATACCTAGTGAGGGTAATAATACAATATATACCTCAGGGTGACCTAAAAACCAAAATAAATGTTGGAATAAAATAGGGCTACCACCTGTATTAGGTAACGCTTCACCACCTATATAAATTTCTGATAAATAAAAACTTGTGCCAAAACTCCTATCAAATATCAACAATAAAGCTGCAGATAAAAGAACTGGAAATGACAATAACCCAATAATTGCTGTTAAAAAGAATGCCCAAATCGTAAGCGGGAGCTTAGTAAAAGACATACCATCAGTTCTCATGTTTATTATGGTCGTAATATAATTTATACCACCTAACAAAGTAGACACAATGAACAACGCCATAGCTACTAACCACATCGTCATACCAAGACCTGACCCTGACATTGCCTGTGGCAAAGCACTTAAAGGAGGATATATTACCCATCCACCTGAAGCTGGTCCTGTCTCCAAGAATAGAGATATAAACATGATAGTACTAGATGTAAAAAAGAACCAGTATGAAAGCATATTCATAAATCCAGAAGCCATATCTCGTGCTCCGATCTGTAAAGGAATAAGGAAATTACTAAATGTACCACTTAAACCTGCTGTCAAAACAAAGAAAACCATAATTGTACCGTGCATTGTGACCAATGCTAAATAAAACTCAGGATCTAATTTCCCTTGTATATCTATCCATTCGCCAAGAACAGGTTTTAACCATGATAAATCCATATCAGGGAATCCTAATTGCAAACGAAAAATAACAGATAAAGCACCACCTAATAATGCCCAAATGATTCCTGAAATCAGAAATTGTTTGGCTATCATTTTATGATCAGTACTGAACACATACGTGGTCCAGAAATTTCCATGGTGATCATGGTCATGTTCGTTGTTATGCATAGTATCTTCAGTAGACATAGTATATTTCTTTTGTTATAATAAAGCTAACGCTTCTTCTAAATTATATTCAGTTTATTTTTTTACTTCTTCACTTGATTCAACAGCAGCTACTTCTGTTTTAACCTTGCCTTTTACTTTTGCTAATTCCTTTTTATCATCTGGCACAAGGTTAAACAATATTTCATTTTGAGCTACAAGTGATGTTTGTTCTGATTTCCATTTTTCATACTCTTCGGGTGTGTCAACTACAATAATCATTCGCATTGCGAAATGTCCACGTCCACAAATTTCAGCACATGCTAATTCATAATTAAATTCAGCATTCCCTGTTTCTACTCTCATTTCAGCAGTCGTTTTTGTAGGAACAAAATGAAATGAAGTAGGCATTCCTGGTACAGCATCCATTTTTACTCTAAAATGAGGTGCATACACACTATGGATAACATCCCTAGCGCGAATTTTAAATAAAACCGGCTTTCCTTTAGGTAAATGAATCTCTCTAGGAATAAAATCATCATAAGAACCATCATCGGTAAAGTCAACTCCCATTTTATTATCATCTCCAATCAAGCGATAATCAAAATCACCTAACCTATTGTCTGAACCCGGGTAACGAGGTGTCCAAGCAAATTGCTGTCCCATCACTTCTACTACCTCTGCATCTTCAGGAGCTTTACTAGTTATGTCTCCCCAAACTTGTAATCCTTTAAAAATTAATACTGATAGTACAACAGCAGGTACTATTGTCCAAATTAATTCTAATTTATGATTTTCAGGAAAAAATAGTGCTCTTTTATTTTCTTCATAGCTATATCTGATAGGGAAAATAAAAAGTAAGATGTGAGTAATTAAGAATACAACTCCTGTAATTGCCATTGTTACCCAAAACATATAATCTGTTTCAACACCATGCTCTGAAGCTAAGGGAAGATTATAATCATCAAAATACACATATGAGTAAATAAAAATCCACCCAAAACCTATAACAAGTAATACAACAAACAAAGCTGCATTTACCTTATTACTTTTAGTTACTACCTTCTGGTTTGAGCCTTTTACTACATCGAGTAAAGTGCCTATTCTGAACAACATGAACAGAATTAAAACAACTAGAAGAATTCCAATACCAATAACAACTTGAAACATATATCTATATTTTTATTGTATATACTTTCTTAAATATGATGATGTAAACTTTCCTCCAACATAGGATGGTTTTTTGCTACTAAAGGTGCTTTCGCAAGATTATGCAGCATAATATATATAAACAATGCTAAAAAGATCATCAACATTCCTATTTCTAAAAGACCAATAGCACCATCTGTTTTCATTACTCCAGGAGTAACCATTAAATAAAAATCTACCCAATGTCCAATAACTATTATTGGACTTACTAACATTAACATTGACATTTGGCGTTTAGCATCACGTGTCATTAATAGTAAAAATGGCAATACAAAGTTTAAAAGTATGTTTGTATAGAACACCCAGGCATAATTACTTGCTTTCATACGCTCTACAAAGTATACAACTTCCTCAGGAATATTAGCGTAATAAATTAATAGAAATTGTGAGAACCATATATACGTCCAGAAAATACTAAATCCAAATACAAATTTACCAATGTCATGTAAATGATTTTCATTCACGATTTTCAAATACCCTTGTCTTTTTAACATTACTACAACTATCGTAATAAAAGCAAGACCACTAACCCACCAACTGGAGAAAATATACCAACCAAACATGGTACTAAACCAATGTGGATCAATTGACATCACCCAATCCCAAGCTGACACTGAAGAAGATACTGCAAAAATAACTAAGAATATAGCTGATAAACTTCTTGCCTTTTTCCAATGATTTAAACCACCATCAATGTCTTCGGCAAGCATATGTTTTTTTATCATTACAAAAAACCAATACCATAAGCCAAAGAATATCACCATTCTAGCTATATAAAAAAGTGGTAATGAAGAACCAATTTCATTTGGCCAATACCACAATGCTGCTTTTCCTTGTATAATTGAATCTCCACCTTCAGCAACTGGTAAATATAACGATGCGTGTGTCCAATGAAACACATCTCCTTTGACAACAAACCAAGATACCAACATAAGTATTCCTGCAATAGGCAAATAACTAGCCATGGCTAAAGGAATTCGTTTCATTCCTGCTGACCAACCTGCCTGTGAAGCATATTGTATTGTAATAAAGAACAAACCAATTATTGCTAATCCTGTAAAATATACATTATTAATCCAGAGATTAGAGAAGATTCTTTTTAACCAAGGAGCTGTTTCATGATGAGCAGCTTCTCCATGTGCATCTTCTGATAAAACAATAGCGTTTTCATCGGTACTTGCTAACAAAGAAGTTTCTTCAATTGTATTTAAAGCATGTGCAGCTTCATCACCATGGCCATCACTTTTAGCCATAAAAACTCCTAATATAAAAAGTACGATACCAACAGCACCAAGAATAAAAATCTTCTTTTTTGCTCCTGCGGTAAATTCATATCTTTCTTCCGTCATGATAACTTATTTATAGCCTTTATTATTGTTTTTGAAGTTTTTGTACATAACGAGCAATTCTCCATCGCTCATCTACGCTTAATTGTGAAGCATGAGCTCCCATACGTCCTTTACCATGAGTAATAACATGAAATACATGTCCTTCTGGTTTGTCTTTTATTGCCGCAGAATTATAAGCTGGAACTCCTAAAAATACATCTCCTACTTTTCCCGGGGTAATTCCATCCTTACCATGACAATGATCACAAAATTTCTCATATAATACTTTACCATCTTTAAGTATCGCCTCATTGCCTTCAGGGTAAGGACTAATAACATTAGCAGCAGAATCTAAATCGTCTTTAGCAACACGATATGGTGATTTACCTCTTGCAATAGTATTTGCGGGAGGTGTTCTCATGTTCATTCTATTAGGATTTAATGGGTTAGAACTGTAATACTCACCATAGTTACTGTTCTCTTGATCCATTTGCACCCAATCACCAGCGTTTTCATCTGTTATCTGTTTAAGTGGCTCATAGGCAACTGAATGGTACATGTTTGGCGCATATTCCAAGCCAGGGTTATCAACTCCTGCACAAGATACCATTGCTACTCCTAATGCCAGCACAACTGCGGATTTTATAGATTTAAGTAGATTCATGTGTATATCTCTCATTTGAATATTAATCAAAATTTTTATCGTTTACCTCACTCGCTCCTGATTCATTAAGAACCTTTCCTATCTCATCTTTACTAAGATTATTTGTACCTAAATCAACAGCCATAACGTGCTTATCATCTGTACTTCGGACATCAAACATACGAGGCTTTTTATATGGTTTTAAATCACTTATAATCATAAAAGTACCTACCATCCCTAGTGCTGAAATCAACACAGTTAGCTCAAAAGAAACTGGAACAAAAGGAGGTAATGAAATGAAATTTTTACCACCTATAATCATTGGCCAATCAACACCTAACATCCATGTTTGCATGGTTACTGCTAGAGTAAAACCTAAAAGTCCAAACATAAATGCAGCTATAGGAAGGCGCGTTCTCTTATACCCTAGTGCATGCTCTAATCCATGTACAGGAAATGGAGAATACACCTCATGAATTTTAACGCCACTATCTCTTACCTTAGTGACTGCTTCCAATAATACATCCTCATCGTCATATATACCGAGGACAAAGTTTTTTCCGCTTTCCATATATTATTTTTTTTCAGAGCTTGACTTTACAATACTTTTAAGTTCGGCCATATTAAGTACTGGAAAAAATTTCGAGAACAATAAAAAGGCAGTAAAAAAGAACCCAAAAGAAAACAAATAAACACCTACATCATACCTTGTTGGGTAGAACATTGCCCAACTAGATGGAATATAATCCCGATGTAATGATGTTACAATAATTACGAATCGTTCGAACCACATTCCAATATTTACAATTATTGAAATGATCATAGTAGAAACAATACTCGTTCTTATTTTCTTAAACCAGAATAGTTGAGGAGCAATAACATTACACGTCATCATTGTGTAGTATGCCCAATCGTAAGGGCCAAATGCTCGATTAATAAATGCATATTGTTCGTAAGGAACCCCTGAATACCAAGCTATAAAAAACTCAGTAATATAAGCGACTCCAACAATTGATCCTGTAATAATGATTACAATATTCATCAACTCAATGTGGTATATGGTAATGTAATCTTCTAACTTAAAAAGCTTTCTAGTCACTAACATCAATGTTAGTACCATAGCAAACCCAGAGAAAATAGCTCCCGCTACAAAGTAGGGAGGAAAAATAGTTGTATGCCACCCTGGTATTACTGAAGTAGCAAAATCCATTGATACAATCGTATGTACTGAAAGTACAAGTGGTGTAGCTAAGCCAGCAAGTATTAGCGAAACAGACTCATATCTCATCCAAGTTTTAGCTGCTCCATCCCAACCGAAACTTAATGCACCATATATTGCTTTTGAAATTTTATTTGTTGCTCTATCTCTTATTGTTGCAAAATCAGGTATTAATCCAATATACCAAAACACTAAAGATACTGTGAAATATGTCGAGATGGCAAATACATCCCAAAGTAAGGGTGAATTAAAATTAACCCAAAGAGAGCCAAATGTATTAGGTAATGGCAATGCCCAGTAAAAACCTACCCACATTCTCCCCATGTGTAATGAAGGGAACATTAAAGCACACAATACTGCGAATATTGTCATCGCTTCAGCAGCTCTGTTAATTGACATTCTCCATTTTTGCCTAAAAAGAAGAAGTATGGCAGAAATTAAGGTACCTGCATGACCAATACCAACCCACCAAACAAAGTTTGTGATATCCCATGCCCATCCTACTGTCTTATTCAATCCCCAAACACCAATACCTTCCCACAACAATGTGAATACAGCATACCCACCGATGGTTAAACCACCTAAGGATAATGCTAAACCCATCATCCAACTTTTTGAGGGCTTACCTTCTACCTGTCGACAAATGTCTTCGGTAATATCATGTACGGTCTTGCCTCCGGTAACTAATGTTTCTCTTAAAGGTGAAGTAACTTGCATATTATACGTTTTATACTATCTGATTCGTGAAATAATTTACTTACGCTTTGTTTCTAATTTTTGTCAAGTAAAACACATTTGGTCTTACTCCTATTTCTTCAAGCACATGGTAAGCACGCTTATTTTTCATAATTTTTATTTCCTTGCCTTTTTCTGCGTCTTCGATTTTCATCAAATTACTTATCTCACTTTTAGCATTATTCATATCACCAAAAGTGATCGCTCCTGCAGTACAAGCTGCGGCACATGCCGTTGTAATATCAGAATCTTCTAATTCTCTTCTATCTTTTTTCGCTTCCAATTTACCTGATTGAATTCGCTGAACACAGAAAGAACATTTTTCCATAACACCCCTAGACCTTACCGTTACGTCTGGATTCAATACCATTTTTCCTATTTCGGTATTCATTTGTGGATTAGCATCAGCAAATTGATCGTTGTCATGATATTTAAACCAATTGAAACGTCTTACTTTATAAGGGCAGTTGTTTGCACAATACCTAGTCCCTATACAACGGTTATATACCATTTGGTTAAGTCCTTCAGTACTATGAGTAGTTGCTGCAACAGGGCAAACTGTTTCACAAGGAGCATTGTTACAATGTTGACACATCATTGGCTGAAAAACAACCTCAGGATTTTCAGCTGATTTTTCCATTTCAGCATAATCCGTAACATCATCTGTTGCACTACTATAGTACCTATCAATACGTAACCAAGTCATCTCTCTTCTATTGATGATTTCTTGTTTACCTACCATTGGAATATTGTTCTCTACATTACAAGCCACAACACAAGCACTACAACCATTACATGCATTCATATCTATGGTTAGTCCCCAATGATGACCATTATATTCATGCCCTTTCCACAAAGTTAATTCTTCGGGTTTCACCTGTCCACTCTCACTTTGCCATGTGGCTACATGAGGATGAAACCTACCAGCTCCCTCATCTTTTTTGAATTCTTCTAATGTAGCTTCTTGAATGATTGTCTCACGACCCATAAAAGTATTCTGAGTCTGTGTTTGAGCTAATTGATGCACTTCTTCAGTAACCTCAACAGATACACCTTTTGAAATTCTTAAACTTTGTGTTCCATTCACATTAACTAAAAGAGGATAAATATTTTTTCCTATATTATCTCCTACCCTTCCTGCACTTGTTCTTCCGTACCCTAATGCAATACCAATGGTACCGCTTGCCTGACCTGGCTGCACCATGATTGGTAGGTTAATTGTTTCTCCACCAACGGTAACATTTGCTGTTTTAGTTTTCGCATCATCTAAACGAAATCCAGCATCTGCTACAGACATGGTAATGTAATTATCCCAAGTTGCTTTGGTTATAGGATCAGGTAATTCGTGTAGTAATGGATTATTTCCTTGTGATCCATTACCAATAGTTGATTTTTCATAAATCATCAGCTCTACATCACCTGATTTATAATTACTACTGATTGCGTTAGCCTCTGAATTTACATCTCCAACAAACTCATATTCAACATTTTCTATTTCAGATGCATTATTATATACACCATCATGTAATGCTTTATCCCAAAAAGGTTGGAAGCTACCTGTAGATTTTTCTTTCCAATTATTTTGAAGGTATTTAAAATAATCACCATCATTATCAGACCATATTAAGAATGATGATTGTGCTTGTCTTGTTTTAAAAATTGGAGTAATAGTAGGTTGAGCTAAGCTATAGTGTCCTTTTTTAGGACTAGCGTCATTCCATGACTCCAAATAATGATTATCAGGAGCAATATAATCAACCAAAGAAGCTGTTTCATCTTCTACTGAAGAAGTAGAAATTTTTAATGCAACCTTACTTAAGGCTGCTGCTAATTTTTCACCTTGATAGTAATCATATACAGGGTTTGCATTAAAAAATATCACAGCTGCTACTTTTCCTGAAGATGCATCGTTAATAAATGCATCCATTATTGCTTCATCTCCTTTTCTATAATTCACAGGAGTATTTAAGTCAATGGTACTACCATAATTACCTAAAAGGTTATTTATAGCATTTACCACTACCTGAATAGAGGGATCGTTAGATCCAGCAACTACTAATGATTTCCCTTTGGCCTTCCAAAGATCATTCGCTGCTTTTGATATTGTCTCTTTATCTATTTTATTTGCTTTAACAGCAGGAACACCTGCTTTTGAAGCAAGGATATTATATATATTAGCAAGTACTGATCCTTCTTCCGAAGGCTTAATCATACTTCTATAATCTGCATTAGACCCAGTAAGTGTCAAGTTTGACTCAAACTGAAAATGACGAGACATTTTTTTATCTTTTAACTTTCTAGTTTGTGCGTACTGATAGGTATTTTCTATTGGTGCACCCCAAGTTGAAAGAAAATCAGCTCCTACTCCTACAATTACTTCCGCTTTAGAGAAATCGTATGAAGGGATAATCTTGGTTCCAAAAGAACGTTCATTCGCAATCGCCATTCCACTCATAGAAACCTGATCGTACATCACATGTTCCGTAGTAGGGTATTTTGTTTTAAAATCTTCTATTGATTTCAAAGTACTTGGGCTAAGTACTGTATTACTTACGATTCTTATATTACCGTCATTAGAAGCTATTTTTTCTAATTCCGAAATAATACTATCATCAATCTGATCCCAAGTAGACGCTTCACCTTTTGACTTAGCTCCTCTTAAACGAGCGTCATCATAAAGAGATAATACAGATGCTTCAACTTGTGCTGAAGTACCTCCATTAGTTACTGAAGACAGTTTGTTTCCACTTACTTTAATTGGTCTACCTTCACGAGTTTTCACTAATACGCTACAATAATCACCCCCATTAAGGTAGGTAGATGCATAATAGTTTGCTACTCCTGGATCAACATCAACAGGCTTGTTTAAATAAGGGATAGCTTTTCTTACAGGTGCTTCGCAAGCTGCTAATGAAGCTGCGGCCACACTAAATCCCATTATTTTTAAGAAATCTCTACGAGAACTTTCACTTGACTCTTGTGTAACAGATTCAGGAAATTCACTTTCCGCATTCTTAACAAACGCAGCATCGTTAGATAATTGTTCTATACCTTTCCAGTACGTTTTCTTATTATCTTTCATATTGTATATATAAGTAGAATCTTATCTAAAATTAACTGTATTAATAATGACATTTAGCACATTCCAATCCGCCATTATCTTCAACGGTAAGTGCTTTGTCGCTGTCTTCTTTATGTAGCTCTACTAGCTTGTCGTAGTACTTATTGTCTTTTGTATTGAGCTCGGTATTTCTGTGACAATCAACACACCATCCCATCGTAAGTAATGATTGTTGCTTTACAACATCCATTTCTTCGATTGGTCCGTGACAAGTTTGGCATTCAACACCTCCCACATTCACATGTTGAGAGTGATTAAAATAAGACAAGTCAGGCAAATTATGAATACGAACCCATTCTATTGGTTGATCATTTTCAATTGCAGCATATATTTTCTTGATTTCATCTTCTCCAGTATTCGTTCCTTTTGTAATCGCACTATGGCAATTCATACAGATATTAGGAGAAGGTATGTTTGCATTTTTACTTTTCATTACACCTGTGTGGCAATAATTACAATCAATTTCATATTGACCTGCATGAATTTGATGAGAAAAAGCGATCGGTTGAGTAGGTTGATACCCCATTTGAACTCCAACTGAAAACAATCCATTAATCACCACTTTAAACACGATAGCCGTAAATAAAAATACTGCTAAAAACATAAATGGTTTACTTGTAAGTGTAGCTCCTAGGCTAAACGACTGATTAACTACTTCTTTATCAATATCGTCAAGACCATCTTTATTATTTACATACTTGGTAAGTACGGTAGTAATTAAAATTAATACAACAAAGATAAGTGCCAACACTACAATAAGACCTACCACAATTACATTTAAATAGGTACTAGATACTGCTTCGTTATTTTGTGATGCGTCTCCAGAATCTGCTACAGCTACCTCAACAACTGCTGGGTTATCTGTTTCATTCTTTATAAAAGATAAAATATCAAGAATTTCTTCATCAGAAAAGGAATCAAATGAAGTCATTTCAGTTTTGTTGTATTCATTATACAATGCAACTGCATACTCATCACCACCTTTAATAACCTTTTGTGAATTTCTCACAAAACTAAAAATCCATTCAACTGATGGAGTTCTATCGTATACATTTTTTAATGCAGGCCCAACTAACTTATTCTCGACACTATGGCATGCCTTACAGTTAGCGTCAAATAATGACTTACCGTTACTGATATTCGCATCATCCGTTGGGATGCTTTGCGCAAAAACACCTGCAAAATTAAAGGCTAATAGTGCTGTAAATGCGAATGTCTTCAAAATGCGAGCGGTCAAACTTTTTCTCGTCATGCTTAGGTTATTTGTTATAACTTTTTTTACAGCTTTGCGTACATATCTATACAAAGCGACACAAATCTAATACGTCCATGATATAATTCAAATACAATATCACATCCTTTTTTTTATTATCAGACTAAATCTAAAACTAGAATTAAAAATATGTGCTTTTATTTCACGGAAAAGCCGTTTTGTTTTTTTTAATTTTCGTTATTTATAATCATTATAAATAATTATTATTTTATTTATTTTTTAATTTGGTATTTACAAAAATTCACAAATCAGATATTAAGTGAATAAACGCCCTATTACTTCTCTGTTGTGAATGAGTGACTTAAATGCCAGTTCATCAACTCAACTACATAATCAGGATACTACTATCTTATGAAGGTTGCTATCACAAGACTAAAAACACGTATTTTCATTTTTCAGAATCCAGAAACACTATACTGTTTATATTATTGATTCCACCTAAACCCCTTCATTAAAACGCAGATTCATTCACTCCCTTCCATACACCAAATCAAATAGATTAAATCATTTTATTTATTTTTAAGGTTTACATTTAAAAAATGTATAAATTTCATTTCCCTATATGTTTTATGACTTTAATTAAAAATATCAAATGACACTTTTTTCTCAAAATTTAAGTACTCTGCATTATCATAGAGCAATTATATTCATCATCTTATTATCAATTTCGGCACCTTCAATAAGTCAAGACTGGTATAACGCACTAAAAAGTGAGCATAAACGCGCTCGATTTGGTGTTGGAATAATCGCAAGCGATCCTCTTGGCATAGAATTAGAATTATTTAAAGGAGAATTTTGCAGTAATGGAAATGGTTATAAAGCCGCCACGATATGGATGCTTAACCTAGGTGTTGAAAATATAATTTCAAATATACCTTCATTTACTGATAATGTTATGTACGACCAAACAGGAGAACTAAAACCTGGTGGTATGAGAGGTGAATTTGGCGTGTTACTTAAACTGTTTTCAATTACGGCAGATGCTTTTACTGTTCAATTTCACATTGGCCCTACTATTGAGGGAGGAAGCAGGAAGTATCAGATTGATAACGATCCAACAACTTCTACTTTTGATATTGCAGGCAATGGACATGCACGACTAACGTTAACTTCAAGTGGAGTAGAGGTTGGTCATGGTTTAGTTTTTGTTAGCTTTCATGCAGGTTTAAAATATCAGCAGGTATTTAATGCAGATTACAGCTATTTAAAACCAACTTTTGGTGTAGTTTTAAGAAAAGTGAGATAAAATAATCTGCTCATAAAATACATGAATAAATATGTGTTATTAACTCAATTTTTAATTTAAGTATGCAAAATTTAACCGAAAAACAGCTTACCGCACTCAATCCAAAATTTGAAGCACAAAAAATAGCCTTCTCACCTATTGTATTTCAAACTGTAATTTCATTAAGAGAGTTAGGTATATTAGATTATCTGTTTGATAATTTTTCAGAAGCAACTATTGAGGACATCTGTGATCACTTAAAATTAAGTGACTATGGCGTACGAGTTCTGTTAGAGATGGCCGAATGTGCCGATATAATTGAGTACATTAATAAAGATAGAGTCAAACTCACTAAAGTTGGTTTTTTTATTCTCAATGATGAACTTACAAGAGTCAATCTTAATTTTGTAAATGATGTTTGCTACCATGGAGCGAAGTCGTTGACCGAATGTATTAAGACTGGTAAACCCGAAGGGTTAAAAGTCTTAGGGAATTGGAAAACTGTATACGAAGGGTTATCTCAATTACCAGAAAAAATAAAAACATCTTGGTTCGAATTTGATCATTATTATTCTGATGATGCTTTCCCTACGGCTTTAAAAATCGTTTTTAATGAAAACCCAAAATATATATTTGACATAGGAGGAAATACTGGAAAATGGTCATTTGCCTGTTGTGATTTTGATAAAAATGTAAATGTTAAAATTCTCGACCTACCTGGCCAATTAAATATAGCTAGAGAAAATGCTAAAAATAGAGGGCTACTAAACCGTGTTGATTTTCATCAAATAGATTTATTAGATGAATTCCAAAAGATACCGAAGGGTGCAGACGCTATATGGATGAGTCAATTTTTAGATTGCTTTTCACCTGAAGAAATTATTAAAATACTTAAAAACGTAAAACAAGCAGCTAGTGATACTACCAACATATATATTATGGAACCATTCTTTGACAATCAACGATTTCCTGCTGCCAAATATAGTTTAACAGCTACCTCTCTTTATTTTACAACAATAGCAAATGGAAACAGTAAAATGTATAGCTGCAATAAAATGAAAGAATTAGTTTCTAAATCTGGCTTAGAAGTAGTAGAAGTTTTTCCGCTTATAGGAGATAGTTATCATACTATCTTAAAATGTCGTAAAACACAATAACCTAAATTTAATACAATATGAAGTTACTTGTCCACCTATTTTTACCCTTATTTATCACACTACTTCCTCAACAAAAAACATCTGACAGCTATTACCTGTCCTTATCTTCTAATGAAAAAAACAAAATTGATGAGCAAATAAGATCACTTGAGGAACAATCTACTTCCTCTCAAACAAGGGCTTATTATGGTGCTATTCTTATGAAGAGGTCTTCATTTGAAGATATTGTTAAAAATAAAATTGCCATGTTCAGAAAAGGTCATGACTTACTAGAAGAGGAAATAGATGCTTTTCCTAAAAATATTGAATACCGTTTTTTACGCTTAGCGGTACAAGAAAATGCTCCTAATATTTTAGGATACAATACAGATATTAAAGTAGATAAGTCAATCATAGTAAAACAATATAAGGAACTTCCTAGCACGTTAAAATCTCATATATTGAGTTATTGCAAAAGTTCAAAAATACTTTCTTCGGAGGAGTTATTATAAATGTGAAAAATAATAATTATTATGGTAATTCATTTTTTTTAAATTGACCCTATGAAAAACATTTTAGTAGTTAATTACTCACAAACGGGACAATTGAATGATATTTTAAATAATATCACACAGCCTTTACAGCATCACACCATAGAGGTTATTAGGGTTTCTCCACGTGAAAATTTCCCATTCCCATGGACGGGAGAAGCTTTTTTTAACGCAATGCCAGAAACAGTACTTGAAGAACCTATCGAGCTATCTCCTATACTCTTTAAACGAGATAAATACGATTTAGTGATTTTTGGGTATCAACCATGGTTTTTATCACCATCATTACCTGCAACCTCCATCTTAAAAAATAAATCTTTCGCTAAAGTTATTAAAGGCACTCCAGTTATTACTGTAATTGGCGCTCGAAACATGTGGTTAAATGCTCAAGAAAGTGTAAAAACTCTGATACATGAATCGGGAGGGAAATTAGTAGCAAATATTCCATTAATCGATAGAAATAACAATTTAGTGAGTGCTCTTACTATTATGCATTGGATGTTTGGAGGTGAAAAAACAAAAAAATGGGGAATGCTACCCAAGCCAGGGATTATTCAAGAAGACATTGACAGTTCTTGTGATTTTGGAGAAATCATTAATGTATCGATCGATGAAAATGAATACCATACGCTTCAAGAAAAAATACTTGAATTAGATAGAATAATTATTAATACCAATATTTTATTTATCGAAGAGAGAGCTAAAAAATTATTCAAGATTTGGGCTAATCTTATTAAATCGAAAGGACTTACGACAAAGAAGAGAAAATTTTGGGTTACTTTTTTTAAGTATTATCTCATTTTTGCTTTATTTGTTGTATCTCCAATAGTGCTTTTTGTATTCAATATTTTAGTAAAACCATTTATTATGAATAGCCTACAGAGAAAAAAAGATTACTTTTGTTCAGTTAACTTAAATACAAAGAATGCCTGAAGTATATATAACACGCACAGCTAGCTTTTTACCTAACAACCCGATTGGAAATGATGAAATCGAAGATTACTTAGGGTTTATTAATGGTGCTGCATCAAGAACTAGAGCATTGATTTTACGTAACAATAAAATTAAACAACGGTATTATGCAATGGACAAAAGTGGGCAGCTTACCCATACGAATAGTGAAATTGCTGCTACTGCTATCAGAAACCTTTTCGAAAAACATCCTGATGAGATAAAAGATGTAGAATTATTGAGTTGTGCCACCTCCTCACCTGATCAGATAATGCCTTCACATGGCATGATGGTTCATGGAGAATTACCTGAATCAGGTAATATGGATGTCACTTCGCCATCTGGTAATTGCTGTTCGGGGATGCATTCCTTAAAATATGCATACTACGCTATTAAGTCAAAAGAGATAACTAAAGCCGTTACATGTGCTTCTGAAAGATTGGGACAGGTAATGCGTCACGATAAATTTGAAGAAGAGATTCAGCGATTAGTAGAAGTAGAAGATAAACCAATTCTAGCATTTGAGAAAGACTTTTTGAGGTGGATGCTATCGGATGGAGCAGGTTCATTCTTAATCGAAGATAAAAAAAGTGAAACTGGAATATCATTAAGGATTGACTGGATTGAATCTGTTTCTTTTGCCAACCAAGAAGAGGCTTGCATGTATCAAGGATGTGAAAAAATGAAAAATGGGAGTACTAAAAGTTTTAAAGAGTACACTCCTGAGGAGATAATAAATCAATCGATTTTAAGCATTAAACAAGATGTGAAATTATTAGGAGAGAAAATTGTTGCTTTAGGGTCAGATACATGTGCTGAAATACTTGCCAAAAGAGGCGTTAAATCGAGTGAAATCGATCACTTTCTCACGCATATGTCTAGCTTTTATTTTGAAGATAAAATAGATGACAGAATGCATGAAAAAGGAATTCCTGTACCGAAAGAAAAATGGTTCACTAACCTTGATAAAGTTGGGAACGTTGGGTCTGCCTCTATCTATATTATGATAGATGAATTAATGAAAAGTGGCAAATTAAAAAAAGGAGAAAAAATTCTTCTTTCTGTTCCCGAAAGTGCTCGATTCTCGTACGCATATAGCATGCTAACCGTTTGCTAAAAATGGAGAAAAAAAATGTACCGCAAGACAAATCGGCTTTATCAGGATACACGCGAGACGTATGCTATGTAAAAAATAAAGATGGCAAATACGAAAAAGCATTAAGTACAGGTTGGGAGGTGAAAGCCGAAGCACTTGGAAATGCTTGGGACGATATTCACAACAGAGTTGAAGAAGCTAAAATTGCGGTAAAAAATGGAAAAAAAAGTCCTATCTATTATTTTTTTGAATTGAAATTAATGGACATGCATGTCATTTCAGGGTATACTGGTTTTTGGAGTTTCACCATAAAAAGACACATGAAGCCTCATGTGTTCAAAAAACTAAGTAACCGAAAGCTTCAAAAATATGCAGATGCATTTGACATTTCGTTAGAAGAGCTAAAAAATTTCAATGGATAAGACCACCACACCTACTGTCAAATTTAACCATCTACAAACCGCTCATTGTGAAAATGGAGTCACTACAAGTCTGCTCCAACATCATGGGATTGACTTCATGAGTGAACCTTTAGCATTCGGGTTAGGCGCTGGCCTTTTTTACATTCATGTTCCGCTAATTACTGTTTTAAATGGTCCATTTATCTCATTCAGGACTCTTCCAGGCACTATTTTTAAACGTACCTGTAAGGCGTTAGGGGTTAAAGTAGAGCGCATAAAATTTAGCAACAAAAACACTGCTCAGGATTATCTTGATAAACAAATAGAAAAAGGAAGGTTGGTAGGGAGTCAAGTAGGTGTATTTCACTTACCCTACTTCCCACCAGAGTATCGCTTTCATTTCAATGCACATAATATCATTATCTATGGTAAAGATCAAGAGGGAAACTATCTAGTAAGTGATCCTGTAATGGAAACCACTAATGTCCTTACGCCAAATGAATTACAAAAAGTAAGATTTGCACAAGGACCATTAGCGCCAAAAGGTCAACTTTACTACCCTGTAAATGTAAGCAAGGTTTCTACTGACTTATTAAAGAAAGGGATCATAAAAGGGATCAAAAGAAATGTAAGAGACATGCTGTATATTCCTGGTTTTTTTGCTGGTTCGAAAGGAATAAAATTTACCGCTGGTCAGGTTAGAAAATGGCGTGACAAACTAGGACAAAGAAAAGCAGGACTCTATTTGGGTCAGATTGTACGAATGCAAGAAGAAATAGGTACTGGTGGCGGTGGTTTTCGTTTTTTATATGCTGCTTTTTTAGAAGAGTCAGCAAGTTACTTCGATGGAAACGAAGAACTACTAAAAGCATCGGAACAAATTACAAAAGCTGGAGATTTGTGGCGAGATAGTGCTGTTCAAATGGCTGGCATTTATAAAGGCAGACTAACCGAACAAAGTGATTATAATTTATCAGCCTCTATTTTAGAAGAAATATCAAACGTAGAGCAACAGGCTTTTCGTCAGTTATCAAAACTTAAACTATCTTCGTAATGTCTTCCAATATTTGTATTGAAATACATGAACTCTCAAAAAAATACAAAAATGCTACTCATAATAGCCTTAACAAGGTAAACATCAACATAAAAGCTGGTGATAAATTTGGGGTTATAGGCCCTAATGGGGCTGGAAAAACTACACTTATCTCTATCATTTGTGGAATCATCCCTGGTTCATCGGGCAATGTTAATTTTCTGCAAACTGAAAACATAAAACAACAATTAGGTTTTGTTCCACAAGATTATGCTTTTTATCCGCAACTAACGCCTGTCCAAAATTTTGAATATTTTGGGGCACTTTATAACTTAAATAAAAAAAACATATCTGATAGGATTGACAACCTTCTTCCCATTCTGGGGTTAGAAAAAGTAGCAAACAAAAAAATAAACACCTTTTCAGGAGGCATGAAAAGAAGGGTGAATTTAGGAATAGGCATATTTCATGAACCATCAATATTACTATTAGACGAACCAACGGTAGGTGTTGACGTCCAAAGTAAAAATGCTATCATGAAATTACTACATGAACTCAATAAAAATGGAACAACAATTATTTATTCTTCACATCATCTTAGTGAAGCGGAAGAATTCTGCAATACAATTGCTTTAATTGATCATGGAGAAATTATTGCTAACGACTCGACATCCGTTTTGTTAAAAACATATCACTCAAAAAATCTACAATCATTATTTATTCAACTCACAGGCACCGAATACCGAGATGTTTAAACTAAAGACCTCCATAAAAAAAGAATTTTTAATTCTACTAAATGACAAAGTAGGCTTATCTATCATGTTTGGTCTTCCGATAGTCCTTGTTTTTTTAATGACCATCATTCAAGATAGCGCTTACAAAATAGTAAATGAAAATAAAGTAAAGATCCTTATTTCGAATCAAGATAAAGGCACTTTAGGAACAAAGTTCATCCACCTTATTGAAGATTCTAAGTCTTTTGAAATAGAATTAGACAATCAATTAAGTTTAATTGCCACGAATCGTGAATTACTAAAGAGGGATAAGCTTATTGCACTATATATTCCTGAAGTATTTTCAGCATCTATGGAAGAAAAGGCCAATTACATTTCAAAAAAAATGCTTGTAGATTTAGGGTTAGCTAGTGACACCATAACCGATAAATTATCAAAAACCGAAATCACATTTTTTCACGATCCTATTTTACAAGATAATTATGCTAGTTCAATTATGGGGCTCATCTCTACTTTTTTAGGAAGTATAGAGCAAAACTTAATGGTTGAAAGAGTATATCATCAAATGGGTTTCGAAAATCCTAAAAATCTTGAGCATACAATTCTGGAAAACAGAACGAAAATCACTAAAATAGCTTCCTCTACTTCTAACAAAGTACCCAACCCAAATTCAACACAACATAATGTCCCTGCATGGACGATATTTGCGATGTTTTTCATGGTACTTTCGCTTGGAAGTAATATTACACAAGAGAAAAACAGTGGTAGTTTTATTCGTCTTAAAACCATACCTACACATTATAGTATGATCCTTATTAGTAAAATGCTTGTATACATTTTTGCTGCACTCCTACAGGTAATCATTATTTTTTCAATAGGAAAATTTATTTTTCCTTATATTGGTTTACCTGACCTAGAAATGCCCACTCATTTTGGTGCGTTTGTTTTGATTGTGGTATTAAGTAGTATAGCAGCAGTAAGTTATGCCGTAATGATAGGCAGTATTTCCAAAACTCCAGAACAAAACAATGGTATAGGTTCTATATCCGTTATGATATTCGCAGCACTTGGCGGTATCTGGGTCCCCCTTTTTGCTTTACCTGATTACATGGTATTTATTAGTAATTTTTCCCCCATGCGATGGTGCTTAGAGGGCTTTTATTTATTATTTTTAAGTGATAATGGATTAAAAGAACTAACAGGCGTAGTAATTTCAATAATCATTTTTATTATTGTCTGTCAGGTCATTACCTTTGGAAAATTAAAACACGAAAAATTAATATAAGAAAATGGATAAAGAAGAACTTAAAACCGAATTAAAAAATCACATCATCAAATACCTCAACCTTTTGGATTTAACCCCTGAAGACATCAAAGATGACGAAGTGCTTTTTGGAGAAAACCTTGGTCTTGATTCAATAGACTCAATAGAATTAATTGTTATGTTAGAGAGAGAGTATAAAATAAAAATAAAAGACCCGAAAGAAGGAAGGAAAGTTCTAATAGATGTAAATCATATAGCCGATTATATTATTTCAGAAAACGAAAAGTCTGCATAATAGTAACCTTACGCAACACCTTTATATTTTAACATCAGCTGTTTTTTAATCTCTTTTTGTTCAATCATAATAGCATCGAGCGATAACTTTAGTTGGTTGTGATAAAGTTGATAGATTAATTTCCATTCTTCCTTATCCATAAAACCATCTGAATTGGCGATTACACACAACCAAGCAATGTACCGTATTTGTATTTTCTTTTCAAATTTTCGAAGCACTGAAGAGCATTCAGGCAAAAGTTTCTTATAGTCTACTTCTTCCAAGCGATCTATTTCATTATAAAAAAGCTCTGAATTTAGCCCTTCAACCTCTACAAGCTTCTTCCCCATTGCTATTTCTTTATCATCTACCCTGCCATCAGCATGAATTAATAGATAGTACAGTTGGGCAATGGTCGCATTAGGATTTAAAGCATTCATAATATCATGTAAGTTTTTCGGTTAAATCTAACAAAATTATGCCAAATTATAAAAGCTTCCTAAAGATAGATATTCGCATTTTTTTATTTACATATTTCTCAATATGAGAAATATGGATTCAATTCAGGAAATTCAACACATAATATCCCTCCAACTTTTATTTATTTCATGATAATTTTTCATCCATCTATTTTTCATTATCTTTTGCTTTTTAATTATCAAACTATGAAAAAATTACTACTGTACATTCCTGTTTACATGCTTCTTTCTTCTTTTGCGATTGGTCAATCTCAATTAACCATACCACAAATCATGGAAGGAACTAAGTTTGTTGGAAATTCTCCAAACGCAATTTACTGGGACGAACATGGTGAGTATTTATACTTTAACTGGAATCCTGAAAATAATTTAGGTGACTCACTTTATCGTATTTCTATGGAGGATCATTCCCCTATAATGGTGAGTGCCAAAGAATTATCAAAATTGCCTTCTAAACAAGGGAACTACACTAAAGACAAAACAAAAAAGACGTATACAAAAAATGGCGATTTGTATCTATATAATCTAACTACCCGTGTGGAGCAACAAGTAACAAATACTATTCAAAGAGAGTCTTCGCCAATATTTTCCTCTGATCAACAAAAAATATTTTATTCCTTATCGGGAAACCTATACGCTTGGGAGATCAAATCAGGCATTACAACTCAATTAACTGATTTTAAAAAAGGAAATAAAAAAATAGAAGCCAAATCAGAAGACTATACTACCTGGATAAAAAAAGAAGAAATGGAGTTGATAAAAACGCTTCAAGAACGGGAGGAAAAGAGAAATCTACAGATCAAAAATAATAAAAGTAACGACCCTAGTCGAGCAAAAACCATATATACTGGCAAAGCAAGTGTATCTACTATTCAGATAAGTCCTGATGAAAATTTTATAACCTATTCGTTATTCGAACGACCTGCCAATAGTAATAGAACAAATGTACCCAACTACGTTACTGAGTCGGGGTATATTGAAACACTCAATTCAAGACCAAAGGTCGGGTCTCCAACCTCGAAAATGAACGTGGGTATTTATGACATACAAAATGATACCACCTATAGGGTTTCTACATCTGACTTACCAAACATTGATCTACGTCCTGACTTTGTACTTGATAAGAATAAAAAACGTGAAGTGTATGTTCATGCACCCTTATGGTCTGACGAAGGAGGAAATGTGATTTTAATCGTTCGATCGAAAGATAATAAAGACCGATGGATTTGTTTACTCGATATCAAAACAGGAATATTAGAATCGCTAGACCATCAGCATGATGATGCTTGGATAGGTGGTCCTGGTATAGGATGGTCGCAATGGGACAAAACCATAGGGTGGATAGACAGTCAAAGCATCTGGTTTCAGTCCGAA
This sequence comes from Cyclobacteriaceae bacterium, assembly GCA_029881895.1. GTDB lineage: Bacteria > Bacteroidota > Bacteroidia > Cytophagales > Cyclobacteriaceae > JAOUKH01. Next base: position 35,971 of record JAOULS010000005.1, read on the forward strand.
GAAACGGGCTACTCACATCTTTATACTATAAATATAAAAACAGGAAAGAAACAAGCACTCACCAAAGGTAAATTTGAAATTTATAATCCAAGAATTTCTGACGATAAACTATCATGGTATTTTGAAAGTAACATGCAGCACCCTGGCGAACGTTATGTGTACAAAATGGATATAAAAGGAGGGAAATTCATTCAGCTAACGTCTACTCTTGGTCGTAGTGATGCATACTTTTCACCTGACAATAAAAAAATAGCTCTTCGCTATTCTAATAGCATGCAACCATGGGAGTTATATCTAATGGACAATCAAGAAGGTACTAAACCAAAAAGAATTACAACCTCTACCACTTCTGACTTCGATAAATATAACTGGAGATCGCCTGAACATATTACTTTCAAAGCAAAAGATGGAGCAAACGTACATGCTCGGCTATACAAACCCGAAAAAGCAGTCCAAAATGGACCTGCCATTATATTTGTTCATGGTGCAGGCTACTTACAAAATGCTCACAAATGGTGGAGTTCTTACTATCGCGAATATATGTTTCATAATTATTTAGTAGACAATGGATACACTGTGCTAGATATTGATTATCGAGCTAGTGCTGGATATGGAAGAGATTGGCGAACTGGAATTTATCAGCACATGGGAGGACTCGATTTAAGCGATCAAATAGATGGCGCAAACTACTTAGTCAATATGCACAACATAAATGCTAAAAAAATTGGAATCTACGGAGGATCTTACGGTGGTTTCATTACGTTGATGGCGATGTTTACAGCACCCGATGTATTTGCTGCTGGGGCTGCTCTTCGTTCTGTAACCGATTGGGCACATTATAACCATGGATATACTTCAAATATTTTAAATACGCCTATCGAGGATCCTGAAGCATATCGAAAAAGTTCACCAATTTACTATGCTGAAGGACTAAAAGGAGCATTATTGATGTGTCATGGTATGATCGATACAAATGTCCAATTTCAGGATATTGTACGGTTGAGCCAACGATTAATTGAACTAAAAAAAGAAAATTGGGAACTAGCCGTCTACCCTTTAGAAGGGCATGGGTTTGTTGAACCTAGCAGTTGGACAGATGAATATTCTAGAATATTTAAGTTGTTTGAGGATAATTTGAAATAATTTAAAAAGAGATAACGTCTTTATCCACTCTTTTTTTCATTGCTTTTTTATATAGAATTCTTTCATAAAATGATTCCATAGGTTTTAGAAGTAAAGCAATAATGATTTTAGCGCCAATGCTCGAATAT
>JAOULS010000105.1 GCA_029881895.1 Cyclobacteriaceae bacterium
TGGCGTAATAGGAACAGGTAGTTTTGGCTCTACTATTGCAAGTATACTCGCTGAAAACAATCACGTAATTGTATACGGAAGAGACGAAGATCAAATAGCTAACATGAAAGCTAATCGTACACATAGAGGCATTGAAATACATCCAAACATAGAACCTACTAACGATTTAGTATATTTAGCCAACTCGTGTAGTGTCATTTTTCCAATTGTTTCTTCGTCTGGATTTCGATCCGTTATTCAACAGCTTTCCCCTTACTTACATCCTTACCATATTCTCATTCATGGCACTAAAGGACTTGATATTTCCGTTTCAGAAAATGGAGAAAAAGACACCCTTTCGAGGAATGAAGTAAAAACCATGAGTGAAGTTATTACAGATGAAACTGTTGTGGTTCGTGTAGGATGCTTAGCAGGTCCCAATTTAGCTAAAGAATTATCTGACGGTCAACCTGGGGCTACTGTGATTGCAAGTCACTTTGACGAAGTACGTTCAGAAGGACAACGACTATTACGAAATGATCGGTTTCAAGTATATGGTAACGAAGATTTAATAGGCATTGAATTAGCGGGAGTTCTAAAAAATATTATCGCCATAGCAGCGGGTGCTTTGAATGGTCTTGGATTAGGTGAAAATGCCCGTGGACTTCTGGTAAGTAGAGGTATGGTAGAGATGATTTACATTGGCGAGGCATTGGGGGGCAATGTGAAAGCATTTTTAGGTCTTGCAGGTATCGGTGACCTTGTCGCCACCTGTAACAGTACTTTAAGCAGGAATTTCACAGTAGGAAACCGTTTAGCAAAAGGAGAATCCCTTGAGCAGATTACTGAATCGATGGACGAAGTAGCTGAAGGAGTAAATACCGTGCGTATCGTTAAAAAGCTAGTAGAGTATTATAACGTAAAAGCTCCTATTACTGAAATGATACACAAAGTGCTTTTTGAAGGTCATACGCCTGAAAAAGCAGTTCAACAACTGATGCGCTATCCATTCAATGTTGACATTGCTTTTCTTTAATTCATCGCTGCTAGTCGCTTCAATAATGGCGGATGGGAGTAATTCATAAACACATACGCTGGGTGAGGATACAAATCACTAAGGTTATCTACCGATAATTTTTTCAAAGCTACTTGAAGATGTTCTTTATGATACGTTTCTTTTGCGTAAGCATCCGCTTCAAATTCATTTTTCCTACTAAACACATTCATTACAATTCCAGCTATTTTTGATATAGGGGAGTACAATATTGTGAATGCTATTAAATTTATGTGAATTCCTAATTGAGCTGTCCCCAATGCTACAGAAAGATTTTCATTAAACACCATTAGTGACATCACAAACAATGTAATTCCCATCTGCAATACGGAGAAAACAAAACCATAGATAACATGCTTCTTCTTAAAATGACCTACTTCATGTGCCAAAACAGCTACTAACTCTTCTGTAGTATGATTATTAATTAGTGTATCGTAAAGTACTATTTTCTTTTTCTTTCCAATTCCTGAGAAAAATGCATTTGCCTTATTGGAGCGCTTTGATCCATCAATAACAAAAATATTATCTAATGGGAAATTAATTTTCATACTATATGCCTCAATTGCTTGTTTTAATTCACCATCCTCCAAAGGAGTAAGTTTATTAAATAGAGGTAAAATTAACGATGTATAAAACATGTTTATAAAAAGCGTGAATACCGCTATAGCAACCCAAAAATACAACCAAAAATGAGTTCCCATTTCCTGAACCAACCACAACAATAGTGCTAAAACACCTCCTCCTACCAATACCGTTAGTAGATACCCTTTTATTTTATCCATCACAAAGGTTTTTGGCGTTGTTTTGTTAAACCCAAATTTTTCCTCAATCACAAACGTTCCATACAAAGAAAATGGTATTGACATAATGTCCGAAGCAATAAATAACACCCCGAAAAAACTTAAAGACACTAACATTTCACTATCAATTATGATGCGAAGTTGTCCATCGAGCCATCCAAAGCCCCCCAGACACAATACCCCTATTGCCACAATAAAACTTATCGAAGAAGATAGCAAAGAAAAACGTGAATTAGCACGTTGATACTCCTGTGATTTACGGTATTTTTCCTCATCGTAGTAACCCTTCATCACTTCAGGGATTTCATCTTTACTCACTTTTAAATTTAGGTAATCTAAAAATTTATCGAGCACAAAATCGAAAGTAACAATACAGATTATAAGATAAAGGATTATTTCAGGTGTCATATTTTAATGCGTTCAGGATGCGAATATATATTAAAGCTATTGTTTTTGGAAAAACCGACAAGAGTTATTGCTGTTTCTTGTGCAAGTTTAACCGCTAAACTTGAAGGAGCACCTACAGCAACTAACATCATAATCCCTGCCATAGCCGCTTTTTGAATAAGTTCAAAACTAGCTCTACCGCTCACCCAAAGGATTATGCTTTCTAAAGGAATCTTATCATGTAACAAACCCTCTCCAATTATTTTATCTAATGCATTATGCCGTCCTACATCCTCACGAAGTAGTAACAACTTTCCCTCCACATTAAAAATGGCAGAAGCATGTAGCCCCCCCGTATGTGCAAAAACTGTTTGCTCACTAATAACTATAGAAGACAAATTAAGTAATGTTTGTTGTGTAACTATACCTTTCAGTATAGGGATTCTATATTCTTGCGTTGTTTTAATTGCATCAATAGATGTTTTACCACAAATGCCACAACTAGAAGTTGTATAAAAATTTCGTTCAAGCGATTTTAGGATTACCTTAACATTAGGTTTTACCTCTACTCTCACTACATTCCCTTTTTCATCATCACTACCTACATCAGTACAATGTTTAACACTTTCAACATCATCATTCGACCGAATAATCCCCTCAGTAAACAAAAAACCGACAGCCAATTCTAAATCAGCGCCAGGTGTTCTCATGGTTACGGCTATTTTTTGCTGCTGTCTATCTAAAACATCACCATACCCTAACCTTATCTCCAACGGTTCTTCTACAGCAATCAAGTCGTCCTGTTGCTGTAAAACACCCTCTTTTAATTTCGTGAGACGAATATGATTGACAGGGGCTTTCAAAAAAGTTATAATAAATTTACCAAGTTTGACGTTCCTATTGTTCTATCTACTGTAAACCCCTCTCCGAACTCCACTCCTATTAACTGTCCAAATTCACGTGCGCGAGCTTCAACCCCTTTAATAAATGTTGGTGATGAGATAAACGTGTCATCTTCTTCACTATTGGGGTCATAAAATTGAGACTTAAATGCATAAATAGATTCCATTTTTTTATCCCAAAAATCAGAAACATCCACAATAACATCTGGTTGGATATACCTTGCCTGAATATAATGATATACAGCCTTTGGCCTCCAAACCTGCTGATTTTCTCCACGATCAATCGTTTCGATCATCTTTAAACCCGATTTAAACCATGATTCGCTACAAATATCCGAAGCCCTTCCATGATCAGGATGCCGATCACTAGTTGCATTTACTAATAATATTTCGGGACGATACTTACGAATCATCCTAATCACTTCAAGTTGATGTGCTCTATCATTTTTAAAAAAACCATCCTGAAAATTCAAATTTTCTCTAACAGAAAGACCTAATATTTTAGAAGATGCCTCTGCTTCACGATCTCTTATTTCGGAAGTTCCTCTAGTCCCTAATTCTCCATGCGTAAAATCAACAACCCCCACTTTATAGCCTTGTGCTATTTGTGACACTATTGTTCCTGAACACCCCAATTCAGTATCATCAGGGTGAGCAGCAAAAGCTAAAATATCAAGTTTCATATTATTTTGTCATATAGGCAATAAATTTACAAACCATTACACAGTATAATGATAGATTAAAGCCTACTACTCAGGCTTGTCGAACTCTTTAGCTGCCAAGAATTTCTCGGCATCCAGTGCTCCCATACACCCTGTCCCTGCCGCAGTAACTGCTTGTCGATATACTCTATCAGAAGCATCTCCTGTCACAAAAACACCTTCAATACTTGTTTTCGATGTTCCTGGCTGAACTTTCAGATATCCCACTTCGTCCATTTCCAAATAATCTTTAAAGATTTCCGTATTTGGTTTATGACCAATTGCAACAAAGAAACCACTTATAGCGATTTCGCTTTTCTCTCCCGTTTTATTATTAAGTATTCTTGCACCAGTTACTTCTTTTTCTCCTAGTACTTCATCGGTTTCGCTATTCCATAATACTTCAATATTTGGAGTATTCAACACTCGCTGTTGCATAATTTTCGAAGCACGCATTTCATCTCTTCGCACAATCAAATATACCTTAGGACAAATATTCGCTAGGTATGTTGCTTCTTCAGCTGCGGAATCGCCAGCTCCAACTACTGCTACTTCTTTTCCTTTATAAAAGAAGCCATCACATATTGCACATGCTGAAACACCAAAATTCAACAATCGCTTTTCAGATGGTAATCCCAAATATTTTGCACTTGCTCCAGTCGAAATAATAACTGACTCTGCAATTATCTCATATTTATTATCTACAATAGCTTTATGAGGGTAACTTGAAAAATCTACAGAAGTCACCATTCCATACCGAATATCTGTATCAAATCGTTCTGCTTGTTTTTGAAAATCCATCATCATTTGAGGGCCATTAACACCTTCAGGGTAGCCAGGGAAATTTTCCACATCGTTGGTGGTCGTCAACTGACCACCAGGCTCACCGCCTGTTATTAATACAGGATTTAATCCTGCTCTAGCCGCATATATTGCAGCTGTATATCCTGATGGCCCCGAGCCAATTATTAAAACTTTTACTTCTTCAGTCGTCATACTATTAAAATTAAAATATTGTTAATCAAAAATACGATTTGAAAACATGAGCAGTCATTAAATTTGATAAAAAAAATTTATGAGCTTATAAAAAAAGTCTCATCTGAGACCTTTTAATTTTCTAATTATAAACACAATTAACCCAAATAAGGTTTCAATGCTTTACTTCTAGATGTATGTCGTAATCTACGAATAGCTTTTTCTTTAATTTGACGTACACGTTCACGTGTAAGATTAAATTTTTCGCCAATTTCTTCTAATGTCAACGGATGAACCTCATCCAGACCAAAGTAGAATGAAACAACGTCTGCTTCTCGTTGATTTAATGTTGATAATGCTCTTTGCACCTCCCTTCTCAGCGACTCATTCATCAATTCTGAGTCAGGCTTTACGTCACCATCATTTTCCAACACGTCTAGCAGACTATTTTCTTCTCCTTGAACAAAAGGAGCATCCATTGAGACATGACGTCCAGAGATTTTCATTGTGTCTACTACTTCAGCAGTAGAGACCTCTAATACTTCGGCTAATTCATCCGGTGAAGGTTCTCGTTCAAATTTTTGTTCTAATGAAGAAAAAGTTTTTGAAATTTTATTCAAAGAACCTACTCTATTCAAAGGTAAACGAACAATACGTGATTGTTCGGCTAATGCTTGCAGTATAGATTGTCTAATCCACCATACTGCATAAGAGATAAATTTGAAACCTCTTGTCTCATCAAAGCGTTGAGCAGCCTTAATCAGTCCTAGGTTTCCTTCATTAATCAAATCCCCTAATGTTAGTCCTTGATTTTGGTACTGCTTAGAAACAGACACAACAAATCTCAAATTTGCTTTAGTTAATTTTTCTAAAGCAAGTTGATCTCCTGCCCGTATTCTTTGTGCCAAATCAACCTCTTCATCTGCAGTCAAAAGATCAACTTTACCTATTTCTTGTAGGTACTTATCGAGAGATTGGCTCTCTCGATTAGTTATTTGTTTACTGATCTTTAACTGTCTCATTCAGCAATTTACTTTTTAGTTTTAAAAAGACGAACGATAATTATACATTATAAAGTTCCAAAAATCAAATTTTTGGAACTTTAATTCTGCTTACTCTTTTACTTCTGGTTTTGGCAACAATACTTTTCTAGATAGTCTAAATTTTCCTGTTTTCTTATCTACTTCTACTAGTTTCACTTGCACGTCTTCTCCTACTTCCATAACTCCCTCCATCTTTTCTACACGCTCCCATTTAATTTCAGAAATGTGTAACAACCCATCTTTGCCTGGCATAAACTCAATAAACGCACCAAAAGGCATTATAGATTTAACTTTTCCAGTATACGTTTCTCCTACTTCAGGCATTGCCACAATACCTTTCACTCTTCCAAGTGCTGCTTCCATACCTTCTTTATCCACGGCAAAAATACTTACTTTGCCTTTGCCATCAATTTCTTCGATATTAATAGTAGCACCTGTTTCGGCTTGTATTTCTTGAATAACTTTTCCTCCAGGTCCTATTACTGCACCTATCATTTCTTTTTCTATCATTACTATAACAGAGCGAGGCGCATTAGGTTTTAAATCATTACGAGATTCCGTAAGTGTTTTCTTCATTTCATTAAGAATATGAAGACGGCCTTCTTTAGCTTGTAATAAAGCTTTTTTCAACACATCATACGAAAGTCCATCTACTTTAATGTCCATCTGACATGCAGTAATCCCTTTTTCAGTTCCTGTTACTTTAAAATCCATGTCACCTAAGTGATCTTCATCTCCTAAAATATCTGAAAGAATCGCATACTTACCTGTTTCACTATCAGAAATCATTCCCATAGCTATTCCAGAAACTGGGGCAGCTATTTTAATTCCTGCATCCATTAATGCTAATGCACCCGCACAAACTGTCGCCATAGATGAAGAACCATTTGATTCTAAAATATCAGATACAATACGAATCGTGTATGGATTATCTTCTCCAGTAGGAAGAATTTGTTTTAATGCTCTATACGCTAAATTACCATGTCCAATTTCTCTACGAGCAGGCCCTCTATTTGGCTTTACTTCACCAGTTGAAAATCCTGGAAAATTATAATGCAAGTAGAATTTATTGTACCCTGAATGAACAGCTCCATCAATCATTTGTTCGTCAAACTTTGTTCCCAACGTAACAGTACTTAACGATTGTGTTTCTCCACGTGTGAAAATTGATGAGCCATGCGCAGAAGGCAAGTAGTCTACTTCACTCCAAATTTTACGAATTTCATTTAATTCACGACCATCTAAACGTTTAGACTCGTTCAACACTAAATCACGACTTGCTTTTTTAGCAACACCTCCAAAATATTTACTCACCAAACCTAGATCTACCTCATGGCCTTCGGGTAAAGAATCAATATATTCTTCTTTGACAGCACTTATCGCATTTTTACGAACCGTTTTGTCGCTTATTTGCTGTTGTACTACCGCATATACTTTGTCGTATAATTTTTCTTCTAGTTCCGCTTTAAGCGCATCATCATTGGTTTCATGATTATATTCTCTTTTCTCTAATTTACCAACTTCTTGTGCTAGGTCTATTTGTACCTGACACTGTACTTTTATTGCTTCATGAGCAATTTGTAATGCTTCAAGCATTTCGTCTTCGCTAGACTCCTTCATTTCTCCTTCTACCATCATTATGTTTTCCATGGTAGCGGCTACTATGATGTCTAATTCAGCGTTCTCTAATTGTGTTTTGGTAGGATTCACCAAATACTCACCGTCAATTTTAGCTACTCTTGTTTCTGAAATTGGTCCTGCAAATGGAATATCAGAAACCGAAACAGCTGCAGAAGCAGCTAATGCAGCAAGTGCGTCTGGCAAATTCTCACCATCTGTTGAGATTAATGAAATTGCTATTTGGGTGTCTGCATGATAGTCATTAGGAAACAATGGGCGCATCGCCCGATCCACTAATCTACATATTAAAATTTCATAATCTGATAACCTGCTTTCTCTTTTCAAAAAACCTCCAGGGATTTTTCCTGCTGAGGCAAATTTTTCTTGGTAATCTACTGAAAGAGGTAAAAAATCTACTCCCTCTTTAGCATTTTGTGAGGATACTACTGTTGCCAACAACATGGTGTCGCCCATGCGCACTACAACTGACCCGTCCGCTTGTTTCGCCAGTTTACCCGTTTCAATCGAAACTTCTCTTCCATCAGGCAGGTTAAATTTCTTTGTTATTACGTTTAACATAAATATTTTTTTAAATGATTTAGGCTGTATCGGGGCTGATCAAAAACCTAAAAGAAAGGATGAAAGAAGGGGAATTCGTTTGAATTCCCCTTCCATAAAATTTATTTTCTAATTCCCAATTCGGCAATAATTTTTCTATATCTCTCGATATCTACTTTTTGAAGATGATCCAACATCTTTCTTCTTTTACCTACCAATCTCAACAATCCTTGTTGTGTTGAGTAATCTTTTCTGTTTTTCTTTAAGTGCTCAGTTAAGTGCTTAATCCGGTGGGTGAAAAGTGCTAATTGAGATTCAGCTGATCCTGTATCTACCTTAGACTTTGACCGACCATGATTCTCAAAGAGTTCTTGTTTTTTCTCTTTTGATAAATACATAGTTAGCAAAATTTATTAATTGATTAAATTGAAACCGCAAATGTAGCGTTATTTATAATAACAACCAACCAAAGCAATCATTTCATTGTCTTTTATTTCTGAAAAAATCTTTTACTTTTAAAATCATCACATTATAAAAATCAGCATCAAAAAGCCGAGCATCATTCCGTGCCTGTCGTAAGAAAAACAAACCTATGGGAAATAGTAAAATGTTTGACGACCACATGCCCAGCATAGGATCTATCACCCCTTGTTTTGCCCACTTCTCTCCTGTCATAGTAAATACATAAAATATAATAAAAAAGAGGATCGAAATTAAAACAGGAAAACCAAGACCTCCTCTTTTAATAATTGCGCCTAGTGGTGCTCCTATCAAAAACATCACAATACATGCAAATGAATTGGCAATAATCTTATGCCATTGTACCTCGAACTCTCTATAACTAGCTCTATTCCGCTCTTCGGTCATATTATTGGAGTGCAATTTTGACCTATTTTGTCGAACTGTATTTACTGCCGATTTTAAAATTTTAGTTGTGAGAACAGAATCTGTCACAAACTCATGAAGTCTGTTATTTTGCAATTCTAATTCCTTTTTATGTTTCCTGTTTTTTCTATTCACAATTACACTATCGGTAAAAACAACCTCTTTAATATCTATTTTCTTTTCATCTCCTTGTATGATTCTAGGAGTTGGTTTAAACTTATTTTTATTACCTGATGTTAACGGATTTTTATTTGATGACATTTTCCTTTTTGCAATTAATTCTTCCCTTTTATATGTCCTAGGTAAAGTCGTTTTTTGAACAATACCACTCACTTCTTTCGTTTTCTTTACATTGTTTTTTGTAACTGAATCTCCGTTCGACAGAGATA
>JAOULS010000106.1 GCA_029881895.1 Cyclobacteriaceae bacterium
ATGACTTCCATTATTACCCTAATTTTGTGAAAAAATTAAATAATATAGAAGTGAAAAAAATTACATTAGTAGTTAGTGTTATTGTATTTACAGTAGTAAATGCAATTCATGCGCAAGATCTTTCAAACAATACGTTTGGAAAAGGAATTAAAATTATGGCTAAAGACTCTTCGTTTTATATGAAGGCGAGCATGCGTTTTCAAACATTGTACAATGGAGAAATGAACCTCGGAACAGATGAGTGGAATGATAACGTAATGATTAGAAGAGCTCGTTTAAAATTTAATGGTTTTGTTTATAACCCTAAAGTGGAATACAAAGTGGAGTTAGCGGTGAGTAATCGCGATAACGGGAAAATTGCACCCGAATCTAACGCTGCAGCTAGTATTGTTTTAGATGCGGTTTTGAAATACAAATTCGCACCTAATTGGCAATTATGGTTTGGGCAAACAAAATTACCAGGGAATAGAGAAAGGGTTATATCATCTCAGGCACTTCAGTTTGTTGATCGTAGTCAATTGAACTCTAAATACAATATTGATCGTGGAACAGGTGTTCAGTTACGAGGAAAGCAGAAGCTTGGAGATTTTGTAGTGAAAGAAGCAGGTGCAGTAACGATGGGTGAAGGAAGAAATTTCACAAAGAGTAATATTGGGGGGTATGAATTTACGGGAAGAGTAGAGTTACTACCTTTTGGTGAATTTTCTAGTAAAGGAGATTATTTTGGGTCTGATTTAAAAAGAGAAAAAAGTCCAAAATTAGCAATTGGCGTCACGTATGATCAAAACAACAGCACAACAAGAAAAAATGGATTTAAAGGAGACTTTTTATCTGAGTCAAGAAATCAAAATACGGTTTTTGTAGATGCGATGTTTAAGTATCAGGGATTTTCTACTATGTTTGAGTATGCTGATAAAAAAACAGATGAGTCTGCTGTATTGTTAGATGGGACTTTTTATCAAACAGGTACAGGAACGAATGTTCAAGTAGGTTATTTGTTTAATAATAATCTTGAGTTTGCGGCTAGGTATACTGGAATAAAACCTGAAAACAATAATTGGAGTGACGATTATTCGGAAATGACTTTAGGAATGTCTAGGTACATAGTAGGGCATAATTTGAAAGTACAAAGTGACATTACTTATGTAGATCATGATATTGATGATGACATGTATAGAGTTAGACTTCAAGTAGAGTTGGCTTTCTAGTAATTATAATTTACGACTTTTATTAATCGTTTTCTGTTAATACTTATTAAATTAGCAGGGAACGATTTTTTTATTTATAAAAATCAATGCCATATTCTATTTGAGTAGATAGTAATAAAAGAAACTAAAATAATCAAAAACAGGTTCATGAAATATAAGGAAGTATTGCTTGAGTTATCAAAGAAGCATGAAGAATTATTAAAAGATGAGCTGTTAGTTTTCTCAAAAAAAACTACTGAATTTGCAAAAAATATAGCGATAATAAGTGGTGTCATTAGTAGTGTTTTTTTGTTATATAAAGCATTGTATGGAGAAGGCAATAAGGAAAAGAAAAAATGTAACTCACCCTCTGGGTTTGGAAGAATACGTAAAGTATTGATTCAACAAGCTAGTTTATACGTTTTAGAAGCAAGCAAACAAAAAATTCAAGACTACCTTAACGAAGTAGAACGAAATGGAAACCATTCTTAATACAATTATACACCGCCATACATTAGGACAAAAATCAATAGCTGTACTTATTGATCCAGATAAAGTTCATAACTCAGATGAACTTGATACAGTTATAAAAATTGCAAATGAAAATTATGTGGATTATTTTTTCGTTGGAGGAAGTCACATCACTAATTCATTTTTCTCAAATGTTATAAGTATAATTAAATCAAAAAGTAACATTCCTGTGCTTTTGTTTCCTGGTAGTCATTTGCAAATTGATGATAAGGCAGATGGAATTTTTTTGTTATCATTACTATCGGGGCGAAATCCCGAGTTTTTGATTGGGCAGCATGTAGTAGCAGCACCAATTTTAAAAAGGAGTGAATTAGAAATTATTTCTACGGGTTATATATTAATTGAAGGCGGTGCTACTACTTCTGTGGAGTATATGAGTAATACCACGCCAATACCTTCAGGTAAATACAGTATTGCATCAAGTACAGCTATGGCAGGTGAAATGTTAGGAAAGCAGTTAATTTATATGGATGCTGGCAGCGGAGCTCCCAATCCAATAAATTCTAAAATGATAAGATCAGTTGCTGACGCTATATCGATCCCTCTAATCGTGGGAGGAGGAATAAAATCAAAAGAAATGGCTGTTGACGCCTTAGATTCTGGGGCAGACATTATTGTGATAGGAAATGCCATAGAAAAAAACCCCAATCTATTGATTGAGGTTTCCAATACTATTTATGATATGAATAAAGAATTAAACATTCATTAACGTCTCTCTTCTTCTCATTTTACCAGCTGGTATTCCAAACATCATTTTAAATCTTCTACAGAAGTAGGCGGTATCTTTATATCCTATTTCAGAGCCTATTGCCCGGATACTTTTCTTGGTTGTTCGTAGCAAGTCTAATGCTAACTCCATACGTTGATACTCAATATAATCTTGAGGATTAATGCCTGTTAGCATTTTAAAATATTGCCCCACATAGTCTTCAGAAACATTTGCTACTGTGGCTAAAACTTTATTGGACAAATCGCCTCCTAAGTTAGCTTTAATATGGTCAAACATATCGAGTAATCTAGGGTCTTTGAAATAAGTGCTATTTGTAGCTAATTGTTCTACAAACAACTGATTGTCAATCAAATATCTAATTACTTCTACAACTAAATGTTCAGATTTCAATGATATTACACGATTTCTTCCTTCAGTTCTTCCCTCTTCTTCTTCAAGAATATCTTCTACAATTTGAAGGATTTTTTTGCTATCCATTACAAAAGGAGTAATATCAAGCGTTTTAAAGAAATTGACAGTATCGAATATATTAGCTTCAAAAGCAATATAATCGAAATTATCCATTCCTACACCTCTTAAACCTCCAGATCCACCTGGCTCGGTTTTGAAAAATTCATTTTCTCTGTTGGCAATCTCATCATTTGATAACTCTGTAGCTTCTCCATATCCGTAGGTGATAGAAGTAGTCGTTCCCCCAGGGATAAAAAGTGATTGGCCAGGTTTTACTAGCTGATTGTTTTCGCCAAAACGAATTTCACCTTTTTTTAAAACTAAAATTGTGTTTTCCGAATCGTAATAGTCTGCAATCTTGAGAGGTTGTATTAATTTGATATTATTCGCCTTAATGTACTTAATTCCCAATGACTCTATTACCTTGTTGTAGTCTTCTAATTGTCTATTGTCCATAGCAGATAAAAATCTTATAATTTTGTATATTTATAAAACAAAAGAAGTAAAGAATTCTATCATTTCAAACAAAAATATTCATTTTTATCGCCATTGAACTTAATTTATTTCAATATCTCACGAGATATTACAATTTTTTGGATTTCAGAGGTGCCTTCATAAATTTGAGTAATCTTAGCATCACGCATTAATCGTTCTACATGAAATTCTTTTACATAGCCATATCCACCATGTATTTGTACTGCCTCAACGGTAGTATCCATTGCTGTTTGTGAGGCAAAAAGCTTAGCCATAGCACTTGCTTTAACGAAATCTTTTCCTTGATCTTTCAAAGTGGCAGCTTGTAGACATAAAAGCCTAGCAGCATCAATGTTTGTAGCCATGTCTGCCAATTTGAACTGAATAGCTTGATGTTGAGAAATGGGTTTGCCAAATGCTTTTCGTTCCTTAGAATAGTTCAATGCTAGTTCGTAAGCACCTGAAGCTATTCCTAATGCTTGAGACGCAATCCCTATTCTTCCTCCACTAAGTACTTTCATTGCAAAAGAAAAGCCGAAACCATCATCACCAATCCTATTTTCTTTTGGCACTTTTACATCAGTAAACATTAACGAATGCGTATCGCTTCCTCTTATTCCTAGTTTGTCTTCTTTTTTGCCTACAACAAAACCATCTGCTCCTTTTTCTACGATGAAGGCATTTATACCTTTATGTTTTTTTTCGGGGTGAGTTTGCGCAATTACAATGTAAACACTAGCACTATTTCCATTCGTAATCCAATTTTTTGTTCCATTTAATAAATAATGGTCACCTTTATCTTCTGCGGTTGTTCGTTGCATTGTGGCATCTGATCCAGCTTCGGGTTCGGACAAGCAAAACGCACCAATAATTTCTCCAGTAGCTAATTTAGTGAGGTATTTTTGTTTTTGTTCTTCGGTACCAAATTTTTCTAGTCCCCAGCATACTAAGGAGTTATTTACAGACATAGCTACTGAACAAGAAGCGTCTATTTTAGATATTTCTTCCATTGCCAACACATAGGAGATGGTATCCATACCGCCTCCATTATATTTTGGGTCTACCATCATTCCCATAAAACCTAATTCGCCCATTTTCTTAATTTGATCAGAGGGAAATTCTTGTTTATTGTCTCTTTCTATAACTCCTGGCAATAATTCGGTTTGTGCAAAATCTCTAGCTGCCTCTTTTACAGCCAGTTGTTCTTCTGTAAATTCAAAATTCATAATGTATCCTGTTATGTAATGTATAAAAAAAGGGCTTTTTTCAAAGCCCTTCAAATGTACATGTTTTTACTAAAAAATAGTATGCAAGCATAATAAATTTTAGTCCCTACTGCCTAAAAATAAGCTTACGTAGTAGAGTAGAGTTACTAATGAACCTAAAGCGGCAACGATGTATGTCATAGCAGCCCACTTTAAGGCATCTTTCGCCATATCATGTTCTTCTAGGTTAACAATATTACGTTGTTTAATCCACGTAAGCGCTCTGTTACTTGCATCAAACTCAACTGGAAGCGTGACAAGAGAAAATAATGTGATTACCCCGTGAGTTGCAATCACAATTAATAGCACAGATTGCATTGGAAATGTTTGAAATAAGAACATTCCGCCAAAAAGGCTAGCCATAACAATAAAATTAAGCACTTTAGCACTTACGTTTTGAATAGGCACCATTGCTGAACGAAATGCTAACATGCTATATGCTGTTGCATGTTGCACCGCATGGCCACATTCATGAGATGCCACAGCAGCTGCAGAGGCATTTCTTCCATGGTAAACGACCTCACTAAGATTAACTGTTTTATTAGAAGGATTGTAATGGTCGGTTAATTTTCCCTGTACACAGGTGATCTCAACATCATAAATTCCATTGTCAGTAAGCATAAGTTTTGCTATTTCTGCCCCACTTAAATTAGATTGTAATGGCGTTTGAGAATATTTTTTGAATTTCTTCTTGAGTTTGTTGCTTACAGCATAGCTGATAATCATAAAAACAACAGCAATTACTATTATCATATTTCGTTTCCTTTAATTTTATTTATAATATCAGTAGTAGAAAAACCATTTACTAAATCAATGGTTTCTACACTTCCTCCATTTTTCATTACAACATTTGCGCCAACGATGTTTTCTGCCAAATAGTCACTTCCTTTTATTAATATACTTGGAAGAAGTTTTTCGATTAATTCTAGAGGGGTGTCTTCTGAAAATAGTGTGACTCCATCAATAAATGTCATTGCTGCAAGCATTCTAGCTCTTGCAAATTCATTATTTATTGGACGGTCACTCCCCTTTATCCTTTTTACCGAAGCATCATCATTAAGTCCAATTACTAATTTATCGCCTCTTGACCTTGCCTTTTCTAGATAATCAATATGTCCCAAATGAAGAATATCAAAACACCCATTTGAAAAAACCACCTTTAAACCTTCTTTCTTCCAAATTTTAACTTGATTGCCAAGTTCCTCTTGAGAATATATTTTAGTTTCTGTTTTTTTCATAAATTTTATGTTTTGCTTTTATTTGACTTATCAGTAATGATGAAGCTCCAATAATAATAATAACTATTGTCTGCCAACCATGAAAAATAATAGTAAAAGCAATGGCCTTGTCTTGTGGTATAGCATATAAAAACACTAATCCAGCAGGGACTAGTACATGATAGCTGCCAACCCCTCCTGGTAGTGGTACCGCCATGGCGATACCCCCTATTACAAAAATAGTTAAAGCGGCTAGAAAACTTAAATTCTCAGTATCGGGAAATGCCTTCATGACAATATAACTCATGAGAAAATAACATATCCAGATCATTAGTGAATAAACAATAAAAAGCCCTCGTTTTTCTAATTTTAATATAGCCGCCACCCCTTCTTTGATGCCACGAAGGGCCTCTCTCGTTTTTATAATCATTTTTAAAAAAAGACTTCTTTTTTTTGCAAGAAGTATTTTAACAGCTATTACCATAATTGCTATCACAGAAACAAAAATTAAAATTTTACCTATGCTCGGGACAAGACCTTTAGAAGATAAACTTAAATTAAGTGATTTAAAAAAAGCTAATAGTGTGTCTAATTCAATGAAAAAAGAAAAAGTAATTAGGCTTAATAGAAAAATAACGTCTACGATTCTTTCTACAATTACGGTTCCAAACGAAATATTGATGGGCGTTTTATTCAAACGGAATAGATTATAGCATCTTGATACCTCTCCCCCCCTTGGGATAACTAGATTTATAAAATATCCAACCATTACTGACATAAAACTCTCCGATAACTGAATATTATAATTTAGTGGAGATAATAATAAACGCCAACGTTCAGCCCTAATTAAATGACTAATCACTGCAATGATAGCCGAAAGAAACAAAAAAGGCTTGTTAGCAATATGCCAAACTCCCATAATAAAGTTAAACTTTGATTCTCCTTCTTTTACTTCTATACTATTAAGTGAAAGCCAAAGTAATGAAGCAGTAGCAGTTAAGATGATGATATACTTGATGATGGACTTGAATTTAACTTTCATCGACTATTGTGGTAGTGAGTAAAAAAACGGGTATACTATTCATTTATTAGGATGTTGTCGATGAGTCGGATGCCTTCTACGTAAGCAGCCACACAAATAGCGATCGTATTAAATGATTTTATTGATATAATTTTTTCAAAAGTATCTTTATTTACTATTTCGAAATACTCTAACGCTATATCATTAGAATGGTATAGGGCTTTAATTTCTGTAATAATGTCTTTGGTATTAATGTTTTTGAGAATCCTGTTTTTTGCTGTATTTAAGGAAGTATGTAGGGTAAGTGCTTTTTGTTTTCCTTCTTCAGAAAGGTGTACATTTCTAGAAGATAATGCTAAGCCATTTTTATCCCTCACAGTTGGTACGCGTATGAGCTGTGTGTTAAAATTCAAATTTCGAACCAACGATGAAATAATTGCAAATTGTTGCAAATCTTTTTGTCCAAAATAAGCAATGTCAGGTTGGATGATATTCAAAAACTTAGCCACGATTAGTCCAACGCCATTAAAGTGTCCAGGTCTAAAATGACCTTCTAGTACTTTCCCTATGTTGCCGAAATCTATGGTTATTGTATTCCCTTTTTCAAACATTTCTTCGTCAGTTGGACAAAAAGCGAAGTCACATCCATTTTCTTCCAAAAGCGCTAAGTCAGCAGTCATTGATCGAGGGTATTTATCAAGGTCTGTAGGGTTGTTAAATTGTGTAGGATTAATATATATGCTGCATACGACAATATCACAATTTAACTTTGCCTTTTCAATTAGCTGCAAATGGCCACGGTGTAAAGCACCCATTGTAGGCACAAGTCCAATGATTTTTTTTTGAAATTTATAAGTGCTAATAATATCAATTAGTAGACTTGATTCGTTGATAACTTGCATCGAAATTCGAAAAGAAATTTTAAAAACGAAGCAAAATTAACTGATAATTGAGATAATATGTTGAAAAAAGATAGAAATTTTGTAATTTTGTGCTTCAATTCAAAAGACCAATCAAATAACATACGATATGTCGAAACTAAGGATTCTATATGTAGCGAGTGAAATCAACCCGTTTCTCCAAACTTCAAATGTGGCTGATTTTGTTAGAAAGCTTCCTCAAGGGATGCAGGAAAGGGGAATGGAGATTAGAATATTAGTACCAAGATTTGGACTAATAAATGAGCGTAAAAATAGACTTCATGAAGTAGTGAGGTTGTCAGGGATTAACATTTCAGTTGGAGATGAAGAGAAGCCTTTAATTATAAAGGTGGCCTCAATTCCTAATGCAAAATTGCAGGTTTATTTTATTGATAATGAAGATTATTTTCATAGAAAATCTGTTTTTGTAGATAAGGAAAACAAATTCCATACGGATAATGATGAACGTGCAATATTTTTCTGTAAAGGTGCACTCGAAACCGTAAAAAAATTAGGATGGGCACCAGATGTTGTTCATTGTAATGACTGGATGACGAGTTTTATTCCATTGTACTTGAGTACAACGTATAAAAATGACCCTATCTTCAAAAATGTAAAAACAGTATTTAGTGTCTATAACAATGCTTTTACACACAAGTTTGACAATAATTTGTTGGAAAAAGTAAAAATGTTGGACATAGAAGATGATATGCTTCATGAATTAAAATCAGCCGATTTTGAAGGTTTCATTAGATTAGGGATGGAGTTTTCAGACGCAGTAGTAAGAGCTGACGATGGTGAAGAACTAAATGGTTTGTTTAGTGATTTATCTAATGAAAAAAAGACGGAACCAATTGAAAAAGATAATTTTTTAGACTCATATTTTAATTTATACAATGAACTTGTGGGGTAAAGGAATGTGGCTGTTTTTTCTATCAGCCCTAACCATTTTTTCTTCTTGTAAAGATGAGTTAAACAAAATAGGGAACAATATCGATCAGGATGAATTGCAAGTGTTGTATAAGGAGTTTATACTACCTTCTACTACGGTATTGTTTGATTCAGTACGAACAGATAATACTCCTCGTTTTTTGATAGGAAACTATACAGATGAAATATTTGGTGATATCCAATCAACTCCTTTTATGGCTTTTCACACTACCTATAGTAGGGTGGACTTAGTAAGCGTAGTAAAAGATAGTGCAATACTGAGTGTCTATATTGATTCTGTAGTTTTTAATACTTCTTTGGATTATTATCATTATGGTGAAAAAAGTGGACAAGAGGAACGTTTTCCTGTAAGTATACATAAAGTTAATACTAATTTTGTTTCAGACGATTATCATTTTAATTCTTCGAAAATTGATTTTGACCCAACTCCTTTGGCTTCTTTTGATATTATTTATAATACCGATAGTCTAGATAATGCAGATTCGGTTTATAGTTTTAGTGCAAAGCTTCCATGGCCATACCAACAAGAGT
>JAOULS010000107.1 GCA_029881895.1 Cyclobacteriaceae bacterium
TAATTTTGTTTTAAAAAAATCATCACAATATTTCAGTGCCTGTTTCGTACATTCACTAAAATGATTGAACTGCTTCATTGCAGCTTTTCGAAAAGAATATTCCAACTGTTTATCACGCCAAAGGCTGTTGAATGACTGCGCCTGATTTCCAATCATTCTTTCCAACACTTGACTGAGCGCTAATGGATCGATAAGCGTTCCGTAAATATCAAATGCGAAGGTCATGTTTTATTTATTTTCATCTCAACAACAAAAAAATCTACTCCTGTTTTAAGCTAGTACTTTTCACATTAGTAGATTTTTCTCTTTGTCGAAAAAACAATTACTTATTAGATAATCTTATGCAAGTGCATTTAAAGCTCTTTCGGTATATACCTTTGCCAAATGAGCTCGATATTCGGATGAAGCAAAGTTGTCACTCATTACTTCAATTCCATCTACAGCATGCGCTGCTGCTGCTTTTGCATCTCCATTGTATGCACTTTCAACGGCTGAAGCTCGGTACGCACAATCAGCAACACCTGTAAGACCGATACTCACACCGTTATCATTTTTGATAGCAGCACAGCCTACTACAGCAAACCTACTAGCAGGTTGAGAGAATTTCAAGTAAACGCCTCCACTTGACTTTGGAATATGAATAGCAATAATCATCTCATTGTCCTCCAATGCAGTTTCAAAAATGCCCATGAAGAAATCAGTTGCATCAATTGTCCGTTTACCACCACTTCCTTCTACTTCAATTTTAGCTCCAGAGGCTAATATTACTGCAGGGTAATCGGCCGCAGGGTCAGCATGAGCCAAACTGCCACCAATTGTACCTTTATTACGAACTTGTATATCACCAATTTCCTTCGCAGTCTGGGCAAGTACATTTACACCACCTTGCACCACCGAGGAAGTAGCAATTTGATGATGCGTACAATTTGCACCAATAACAATATTATTACCTTCTTCAGATATGTTATCTAATCCTGGTATTTTGCCAATGTCAACTACCATTTTAGGTTGATTTAGTCTCAATTTTATTGCTGGAATCAAACTATGACCGCCAGATAATAATTGTGCTTCATCCCCATGTTTATTTAGTAGACTAAGTGCCTCACTAACAGAAGATGCTTTTATATATTCAAATTTTGCAGGTATCATGTTTTAATTTTTATATCATTAATTGATTTAACTATTCATTGCTTTCCACACCCTTTCAGATGTAATTGGCATCTGTATGTCCTTTATCCCAAGATGGGATATAGCATCCATAACAGCATTCGCAACGGCTGGTGTTGAGCCAATAGCTCCAGCTTCACCTGCTCCTTTTACTCCGAGCGGATTGTGAGGGCAGGGTGTAACTTTTCTATCCGTCTCAAAGAATGGAAAGTCATCTGCTCTTGGCATAGCATAATCCATGAACGAACCCGTAATCATTTGACCATTTTCATCATAATCCACTCCCTCAAGTAGTGCTTGGCCAACACCTTGTGCTACTCCACCATGAATCTGTCCTTCTACAATCATCGGGTTAATTACATTTCCAACATCATCGCAGGCAATGAATCGTTTAAGGGTAACTTTTCCTGTATCCTTATCAATCTCAACAATGGCTATGTGAGTACCAAAAGGATAAGTAAAATTGGCAGGATCATAGAAACTTGAAAAGTCTAAGCCAGGTTCTAGTCCTTCAGGATAGTCATGTGGAACGTATGCAGTTAAAGACACATCACCAAAAGCAATTGATTTGTCCGTTCCTTTTACTGTCCATTTTCCTTCGGCATACTCCAAATCTTCTACAGCAGCTTCAAGTTTATGTGCAGCTATTTTTGCTCCTTTCTCCAAAATTTTATCGAGACTTTTCATAATTGCCGATCCACCTACTGCAAGACTTCTAGAACCATAAGTCCCCATACCAAATGCTACTTCATTAGTATCACCATGTATAATGTCTACATTTTCCATTGGTATACCCAAAGTATCAGCAACAAATTGAGCATATGACGTTTCATGTCCCTGACCATGAGAGTGTGATCCTGTAAATACACTTACAGACCCTGTAGGCTGTACACGTACGTGGGCGCTTTCATATAGCCCTGCACGAGCACCAAGTGAACCTACTACGGCAGATGGTGCAATTCCGCACGCTTCTATATAAGTAGAGAAACCGATACCAAGAAGTTTACCATTCTTTCTAGCCTCTTCCTGATCTTTTCGGAACTGATCATATCCTACCATCTCTAATGCACGATCTAGCGTTGCATGATAATCACCACTATCATATTGAAGTGCCACCTGAGTTTGGTAGCCAGGCTGATTGACGCCATCAAAAGCGGGAATAAAATTGATTTTTCTCAATTCAACAGGATCTATCTTCATTTCTAGCGCAGCAGTATCCATCAAATGTTCTATCATATAAGTCATTTCTGGTCTTCCTGCACCACGATATGCATCTACTGGATTGGTATTTGTGAATGTAGCTGTAACATCAATATTGATTAAAGGGGTTGTGTAACACCCTTGAGCCAATGTGGCATGTAGGTAGGTAGGACAAGCCGTAGAGAATGTGGATAAATAAGCTCCTAAATTAGCATCAGAATGAACCCTGAATGCCACAATCTTTCCGTTGTTGTCAAACCCCATTTCGGCAGTTGTAACATAATCTCTACCATGTGCATCGGTAAGGAATGCCTCACTACGATCCGAGGTCCATTTAATAGGTCTTCCAATTTGCTTAGATGCCCATGTAACCAAAGCTTCTTCGGTATAGTGATAAATTTTACTGCCAAATCCACCACCAACATCATGACTTATCACGCGTACTTTGTGTTCTGGCAAACCAAGAACAAAAGCACACATCAATAATCTGATTAAATGGGGGTTTTGTGTACTCGTGTAAAGTGTATATTTATCAACGGTTACATCATAATCTGCAATATAGCTTCTTGGCTCTATAGCGTTAGGAGCTAAGCGCTGATTCTTGAAGTCCAATTTGGTAACATGATTTGCACCATCTATTGCAGCATCAACTTCTTCCTTAGGATTTCCAAGTGCAAAGTCAAATACCACATTATTAGGTATGTCATCATGAACTTGAGGTGCCCCTGGCTGAATGGCTGCATTAGGATTGGTTACAGCTGGCAATTCCTCATAATCTACTTCTACCAATTCTGCTGCATCACGAGCATCCTGAAGTGTTTCTGCAATAATCGCAACTACATTTTCTCCAACATGTTTTGCTTTTCCAACTGCCAACAATGGGTGAGTTGGTTCTTTCATTGTATCGCCATTCTTGAAATTGACCTGCCAGCCACAGGGTACACCAAAATTGCCACAATCTTCGCCAGTATATACGGCTACCACTCCGGGATGAGCCAAAGCTGCCTTGGTATCAATACTATTGATTTTCGCATGGGCATAGGGACTCCTGACAAAAGCCAAATGAGTCATTTTTGGTAATACAATATCGTCTGTATATTTTCCTTTTCCCGTGATAAATCTATCGTCTTCACGTCTTTTTATGGATTGTCCTATATAATTACTCATAGTGATCGATTAGTTTGATTCAGCAGCATGCTGAATAGATTTAACAATATTATGATAGCCTGTACACCTGCAAAAGTTGCCTTCTAGCCCATGCCTAATCTCCTCCTCGGTAGGATGAGGGTTTTCGCTTAAAAGGTTTTCGGCAGTCATGATCATACCGGGTGTACAAAAACCGCATTGAAGACCATGGTTTTCTTTGAAAGAAGACTGCAGTGGATGCATCTTTCCATTTTGCGAAAGACCTTCGATAGTAGTGATGTCACTACCATCTGCTTGTACAGCTAATATTGTACATGATTTAACTGCTTTTCCATCCATTTTGATCGTGCAGGCACCACAACTACTAGTGTCACAACCAATATGAGTACCCGTAAGTAGCAACACTTCCCTGAGATAGGCTGCCAATGACATCATTGGTGTAACCTCACTGGTATAATCCTTACCATTTACTTTAACATTAATTTTCATTAGCATTTCGTTTTAGGTTTATAGTAATTCTTTTTTATAAATTTATAGTCTATACCTTAATGGTAGAGCGTTTAGATTCTCTCTTTTCAATTAAAGTTAACTTTTCGTAATGTTCATTTCATCGTTTAATGTTTTGAAAAATTGTTTCGACAAAGTACTAACAACTCCACCAATTATCCTTTGTCCCATCATGGCTAGTTTTCCTGTAAGTTTTGCTTCGCCATTATATTCAATTTCAGTAATGTCATCAATGGTGTTTAGCTGCATTTTAATTTCTGCCGATACATTTCCTATTTTACTTTTTTGATTAATTACGATTGTTGCATGCGTATTAATCTTCATGTCTTTTAGTTCTAATTCTCCTTCAAAGCTGCCACTTACAGGGCCTATTTTTATTTTGGAAATAGCTAAGTATTTGTCTCCACCTAGAGGTTGGAGTTCTGAAATGCCAGGAGTAATTCGGCTAAGTACTTCAGGATTCATTAAGTGATCCCAAACATCCTCAGTTGAAGCAACAATGGGGTATTTTCCTTTTATAATCATTTTTTTAAGATTGCTATAATTTAGTAGTTCAGAATTTAGAACCGAACAACTTTTTTCAACATAATAGTTTTAGGTTTAAAAAAAAATATTAATAATGATTATTTTATCAATTGTTAGAACAATTACTATTTCTAGTTAAAATATCAGTAGATTATTTGTGAAAAGTAAATAATTGAAGAATAAAATTATAACTACCTGTTTGTATACAAGAGACGTTTTCTTCTTCCTGATTTTAGGTGTTTCATTGCACGTTTAAGACTTTCTAGATTATGAGCTGATTCCAAAACATCTATATAAGGCATTGCTGTTTTCAATCCGATTACGTCAGGAGAAAAATTGGGGCTACTAGCTAAAGGATTGAGCCAAATTACTTTTTTCGAACGTTTATGAATTTCACGCATTGATTGCTTTAAATTAGAGGAGTCACCTGTATCCCATCCATCGCTTAAAATTAAAACAACTGTTTTTTTTGTTAGCAATTTATGACCGTATAAATCTACAAATGTCTGTATACAGCTACCTATTGTAGTGCCTCCCGACCAGTGTGGTACTCTTTTAGAAATAATTTCAAAAGCCTTATTGAACTCATGGTTTTCTAGCAATTCTGTAACCCGATGAATCGCTGTGCTAAACACAAAAGTTTCTATTCGGTCGTAGGAATTTTGAAATGCATAAATAAGATTAATGAAAAAACGACTATAGATATCCATTGATTTGCTCACATCAGATAACAGTACTAACTTCAGCTTCTTGTCTTTGGGTTCACTAAAATGAAGCTTAATAATATCGCTACCTAATCGCATGTTCCTTGAAAAAGTTCTTTTTAAATCTAGGGATCGATTTCTTTTTGATTTTTGCTTTAAACGACTTTTTTGATGAGCCAATTGTTTGGCAATTTTCCTTAAGATTGCCATAATAAGACGCATTTCATCTGTCGACATATCTCCGAAATTTTTTTCTGTCAGCACTTCCATGCTACTGTAGGCCACAGCATCTTTTTCTTCCTCGGGTTCGCTGTTGAAGAGCCAACTTTTGAGTGTTTCGAACGATGGCTTTTGAATTGAGGGCGCTTTGTCTTTATCGGGCTTAGTTGATTCTTTAACCTTGGAATCAACGGCTTTATTTAGTTCCTCCCAGAATTCTTCGTACAAATCATCGAATTGCTCAAACTGCCATTTGGATTTGGTAAGGGTAGATTTTAGTGCGGCATGAAAAGAATCTTTGCTTCCGATGGGAAGGAGTGAAAGAGCAATCAAGGCATCTGATTCTTCATTGGTGCTAAGAGAAAAACCCTTAGTTCTCAAAAATTTACATAGTTGGATTATGTTTCCTGATAGTGTTGTTTGTCGTTGAAC
The DNA here is from genome assembly GCA_029881895.1 of Cyclobacteriaceae bacterium. Classification (GTDB taxonomy): domain Bacteria; phylum Bacteroidota; class Bacteroidia; order Cytophagales; family Cyclobacteriaceae; genus JAOUKH01. The sequence goes on from JAOULS010000107.1 coordinate 5,901, forward strand.
TAGCATTGAGTTAGCTCAGGCGCGAAATAACGCCAGTTTTTTCAAGAAGCTCTGAAAGTGAATCCTGAGTGTGTCTAATGTCTTGCCAATCCTTGAGTATTACACCGAGTGTGTCTTCAACGATTTGTTTATCAAGATGAGTGAAATGCATAGTAGTGAGGGCTTGCGCCCAGTCCAATGTTTCTGCCACCCCAGGTGTTTTTTCCAATTTCAGATTTCGAAGCTCTTCCATAAATGCACAAATCTGTTCTCCCAACTTTAGGTCAAGATTAGGAATCTTGGTCTTTAAAATTGTCATTTCTTTTTCGAAATCAGGATAGTCAATCCACAGATACAAACACCTCCTTCGTAGTGCTTCAGATAATTCTCGAGTTCTGTTGCCAGTCAAAATAATATAGGGTTTGCTCTTTGCTTTTATGGTGCCAATTTCTGGAATACTTATTTGCCAATCAGAAAGGACTTCTAGCAAAAAACTTTCAAATTCCTCGTCTGCTCGGTCGATTTCATCTATCAAAAGGACAGGTGGCTTTTCTCGACTTATCGCTTCTAAAATTGGGCGCTTGAGAAGGAATTTGTCTGAGAATATGTGTTCCTCGAGTTTTTCTTTCGGCAAACCGCCATCGTCATGCATCTTCAAATAAATCAACTGATGCTGATAATTCCATTCATATAATGCATGTGTAGCATCTAGGCCTTCATAACATTGAAGGCGGATTAAATCTGTATTAAGTGCTTGTGCTAACACTTTGGCGATTTCTGTTTTTCCAACTCCTGCAGGTCCTTCTACTAAAAGTGGTTTTTGAAGTTGCATTGATAGGTATACTGACATTTCAACAGAGTTGTCAGTGATATATGCTTGATTTCCAAGTATATTTCTAATATTATTTAAATCTATTGACACGGCTTGGGGGTTTCTTACTATTCAATTTTTGTAAACCATACTTTGACAAGTTAATGATCTTGTATCAGTTTTGTGTATTTACAAACCAAAAATATTTTATTCAATGTTCATGGTTTAACCCATGCATTACTCATCAGAAAGAGGGAGATGAAGATTTTCACATAACTATTCTTTGAAATGCAATGTCAAAACATAATTGTAGTGGATACTTTAGCAGCAATTGTTTCTTTGTCCTTCTTGTATAGGAGGGCAAGCGACTGACCCGTATGAGCAAAACACACAGCAATCACCTTTTTTAGGTTTAATTATTTCATTACAATTTTCACATTCATAAAAGAATTGACATGCATCGGTGGGCATTAACTTCTCCTTTTTATGTGCACAAATAGGACAAGTGATAGTGGACCTTAATATGATGTGCTTCCCCATTTAGTAGTTGCTTATTTGAAAGTATAACGACTTGCTTTTTAGGAGACGTTGAACCTTTATGAAAAATACGATTAATACGTATACTATTTTATATGACTTGATATATTTATATTATAATCAGTATCACCTAAGCAAAAATAGCTGTATTATTTATGATTTTAAACACATTATTGATGCCAAATAATATTTGGTTACACTATTTATTTTACTTTAACATACTTTTTATCAGGCAGTTATGTTAGTTTGATTCATTTAAAATATAAGAGAAGACATGATCGTGTAGCAACATTGATCTTGTACTAATTTTGAGCCGTGAAAAGGAATAGTTTATGATACTTTGAAGGTAATTGGAATTACAATTTTTTGTTTTACCACTTTTCCATTGTGCATAGCCGGATTCCATTTTGCCCCACTTAGAATTGTTTTTAGTGCATTAGCATCACATTCAGGATCAATACCTTTTAGAACTTTAGCATTTGAAATTGCTCCATTTTTTTCAATTATAAACTCAACATATACACGCCCTTCAATTTTTTTAGCTACCGCATTCGAGGGGTACTCTAACGTACTACTTATGTATTCATAAAAAGAGTCCATTCCATCTTTGGGGCGAGCAGGTTTCTCCACAATGGTAAATATTTCATTGCTTACATTATCACTCTCTTCAAGAACGAAGGCTTTATTGGCATCCATATCATCCTTATCTAAATAATTATTCCTTTCAATATCAAAAGACATAGTAATGACCATAAACATAAAAATGAAAGCTACAGTTGCATAACTATAATACGGAGTTGCCTTATGTTTACCATCAAGCATCTTAATACGTTTTTGGATATCAGATGATTTAAAAGCATGAGTAAATGTAATGTCTTGTTGAGATAGTGCCTGTTTCGCTAATAATTTTTTATAACCATTGAGTGTATCATAGGCTTTTAAATCTGCCATAAACTCATGTATTTCGGTCATGCTTTTTCTTATATACCACATGATAGGATTAAACCAAAAAAATATTTGAAATAGATTTATAAGTACGATGTCAATGGAATGCTTTTCCGTTACATGTACTTGCTCATGTTTTAATATTTGTACCTGTTCTTCAGGGGAAAGTAGTGGTGTGTTATCCCATAAAATATAATTAAAAAAAGAAGAGGTAGGTATTTTGCCATGAGTACCAATTACTTTATACCCATGGAGGTTCGTGCTGTTTTCAGCATTTTTTACAATGTAATTAAGAATACTTAATAAATAATTCGCAAACCTGCTACTCATGTAGATGACACCAAGTCCATATATAATGTAAAACACGTGTACCCAGTTGGTAGATGATTTTGAAGAAAACGGTTCTAGAACAAATATTTCGGGCATCAATACTACAGACGAACTGAAAGGGGAGGTGCTACTAACAGTAAAGGTATGCAATTTTACTAAAGGCAAAACTAATGAAAGAAGGAGAGTGCCTAGTAAATAAAAGCGATTGAAACGAAAACTAGCTTTGTTTTTAAAAAGTAGTAAATAGAAAGTGTAAAGAAAGAGTAGACAAACACTTGACTTGAAGAGGTAATTGATGATTTCTATTGCCGACACCATCAATGTTCAATGTCTTTTTCAACATATTTCATTAGCTCTTCTACTTGGTGTATGTCCATGTTGTTTTGCTTTGCAAAAAAAGATACCAATTTTTGAAAAGATCCCTCGAAATAACTACCCATGAAGTTGTTTAAATAAAACTTACTGTATTCGCCTTTAGAAATCACAGGATAGTACTCATGCGTTTTACCATACGCTTTATAATTAACAAATCCTTTTTTTTCTAAAATTCTAACAATGGTAGACACCGTATTATAGGCAGGTTTTGGTGCTGAAAATTCATTAAGTATGTCTTTAATAAACCCTTTTTGTAGTTTCCATAGTATTTGCATCACCTGATCCTCGGCCTTGGTCAATTCCTTTATGTCGCTATTATTCATGTATCGGTGGTTGTAACTACAAGTATACTACAATACGTTTAGTTTGTCAA
>JAOULS010000108.1 GCA_029881895.1 Cyclobacteriaceae bacterium
TACAATAAAAAGGTTTTTTTATTCGTTTAGCTAATGACTTCACAAATGCTTCATCACCATCCGATTCTTCCCCTCTTAATTGAAAATTGCAATGGGCAATCCCAAAATCAATTGATGATTGATAGAACAAATGAGCTAGAATTACAGAGTCAATGCCTCCACTTACAGCAAGTAGCACTTTTTCGCCTTTCGTTATTAAACGATTATTTTCTATAAAGTTCAAAAAGTTGTTAATCATCGCTTAAAGATATCTTTTTTATTTAATTTCGCATTCTTGTTCACTCGCATATGAAGAATATTTTTTTACTCGTATTTATTACAGCTCAAATTAGCCTGTCTCTACAAGGCTTTGCTCAAAAAAAAGTGAAGCTCGTTCATGCAGATGTTCAAAAAGGAGGCAAAGATTATACAAAATGGGTAGGGGAAGTGATTTTTTCACATGAAGATACCAGAATCAAGTGTGATAGTGCCATTCGCTATGACAAAACGAACTTGATTGAGGCGTATGGTCATGTGCGCATCGATGAAGGAGATTCAATTAGAATTACTTCCAACAAGTTGATCTATGAAGGGAATAATAAAATTGCCCGACTGAGAGAGAATGTAGTATTCCGAAAACTAAATGAGGCTACATTATATACTGATTTTTTGGACTATGATCGATCGAGACAGCTCGCATATTACTATAACAATGGAAAACTCGTGGATAGTACCAACACACTCACTAGTGAGAAAGGGTATTATCAAACAGCAACAAATATGGTTTCCTTTAAATCGAATGTGGTGGGGGTTAGTCCTGACTATACCATGGAAACAGACACCATGCAGTACAATGTAAAATCGAATGTTATTTATTTTCGAGCACATACGAAACTGACGGATGTAGATGGAACAGTATTTAATCATGAAAGTGGATTATATGATACCAGTCAAAAACGCTCAAACTTTAGTAAAGGGGTGCTTGAGTCAGAATCGTATGACCTTACTGGTGATAAACTTTATCTGGACGATATTCGAAAATATTATAAAGCAAATGATAATGTTTTTTTAATAGCAAAGGAGCAAAATGTTATTATATCAGGTGACATTGGTGAGTATTGGCGCGATCAGCAACTTACAAAAATTTATGGCAATGCTATGATGCGAAAAATAACAGATACCGATACACTATTTCTTTCTGCTGATACATTAATATCCATAGATAGTGATTACGATTCGGCAAAACGTTTGTTGGCATATAAAAACGTAAAATTGTTTAAAAAAGATTTTCAGGCTAAATCTGATTCGTTGAGTTACTTTTTAGCCGATTCTACAATTTTTTTCTATCAAGATCCAGTTTTGTGGACAGAAGAGAATCAGCTCTCTGCCGATTCTATTAATGTTGTTATTACAAACAATACCATAGACCGGCTGAATATGTCAATGAAATCGTTTGTGATTTCACAAGACACCATCCTCAATTTCAATCAAATTAAAGGCAGAAATATGACGGCATATTTTAAAGACTCCAACCTCGAAAAAATTCTAGTAAATGGAAATGGAGAGAGTATTTATTTTGCGTTGGAAGAAGAAGACAACTCAATCATTGGGATGAATAAAATACTTTGTAGTGATATGACTATTAAATTCCGCGATAATACTGTGGAGGATATTTTGTTTTTCAAAAAACCAGACGGCAAGCTTATCCCTCCACAGGAGCTGGAAGAGCCTGATAAACGTTTGCAAGGATTTAAATGGCGGAACATGGATCGTCCTATTCGTGAAGAGATGGTGTTGCGTCAGATATTCCCATTACCTAATGATGGATCAATACCAAATCAAGACACACAAAAAAAAGCGAAAAACAATATCCCAGAAAATCAAGTAGAAAAAAAGAAGGAATTGCAAAACAAAAGACCTCAAAAGAAACCTGCAAATAGGATAAAAAAACCTGTTGATTAAGTCTATTTTATAGATAAAGTCCATTTTTTATTAAATAGACGCTCTAAGTATTAAACGTAATAGAAGATTAGGTACAATAGATAATATAACGCTATTGGGTGTATTTTTTTTTAAAGTACGTAGTTATACGTATAACCCAGAGGGAATAATAACGTAGTATTGTATAGGTGAAACAAAAAAATCGCTAACGAGTCTTTAACTCGAAAAAATGCGATTTTTTTTCTAAAAAATATGTACTTTTGAGAGAAGTTTCGTACCTTATTAAGATGTAATAACATTCATGGTTCATTTATGCGTATAGGAAGTATTATAGTGTTTTTTTTAATTTCGTGCTTTGTCGAAGCACAGGATATTGAGATACTTAATGGTTCGGGAGAAACGTATCATGGAGGGATAAGTGATAAAATAGAAGTCCCCCTTAAAATAAGGAATAATTCAGACAATGTAGTTTATATTTTTGTTAAACGAGTGAACAATAATATAGGCTCTACACAATCGACTAATTTTTGTTGGGACGGTGAATGTTTTGATACTGAAGTAAACAAACTCCCTATCTCAAAAAAAATTGAATCAGGAGAAATCGTAGATGATTTTGTGAGTGTACTTCAGGCGGGACTTGTTAGTGGTTTTAGTACCGTAAAATATCAAGTGTATACAAGAGATAACCCTCTCGATATTATTGAACATGAAATAACCTATGTGGTTGAGGATAAAGAACGATCAAACACACTTTATTCATCGGATGAGCTTCAACTAAATGAAGTGTACCCCAACCCCGTTAAAGAGTATGCTTTTTTCGATTATCAGATTACGAACCCTGAAATAGAGACAAAAATATTAATCCACAATGTTTTAGGAAGTGTGGTAGGAGAGTTTGTTTTGAACCCTTTGGAAAAAGAATTGAAAATTCCTGTAATAGAGTACAACCCTGGTGTATATTTCTACACTCTGTACATCGATGGTGATGGTGTTATCACCAAAAAATTGGTGATACGCAGATAACCGAAACAAAAAACAATATTTCTATCGTATTTAAGTTATCTCTATGCGTTTGAATAGATTTCTTATTTTGTTTATTAATGATTACTAAGCTATATTTGCACCCTTATGCAAAAAGGAGGATTATTTAAGTTATTTTTCATAATTATTACGGCAACATTATTGTTTTCGTGTGGTGGTGGATTTAGAAAATTAGAAAAAAGTGATGATTGGAAATTGAAGTATCAAGGAGCACTTGAATACTATGAAAATGAGGATTACTCTCGTGCGTCAATACTTTTTGAACAAATATTACCTATAATTAGAGGAGTTCCAGAGGGGGAGGATGTCCAGTTTAAACTTTCATACTGTAATTTTCATCAAGGACTATATTTGTTGAGTTCACACTATTTCAAAACGTTTTATGAGACCTATGGTAGAAGTGAAAAAGCAGAAGAAGCACAATACATGTACGCCTATTCTCTTTTTGCTGATTCACCAGTATTTAACTTGGATCAAACGAGTAGCTATGAAGCGATTGATGCTATCCAAACATTTATAAATAAATACCCTAATTCGGAATTTAGAGAGGAAGCGTCAAAAATAATAGACCAAATGCAGGAGAAACTCGAAACTAAGGCGTACGAGAAAGCAAAACAGTACCTCAAGTTGAGAATATATAAATCGGCTATTGTTGCTTTTGAAAACTTTAGAGATGAATACCCTGATTCAGAATATAATGAAGAAATTTTCTTTTTGAAAATAGAGGCACAACACGATTTAGCAGAACAAAGCCTCTATTCTAAACAGAAAGAACGATACCAATTGGTAAAAGAATATTATGAATATTTTATTGATAATTACCCGAATAGCTCGCATTTGAAAAGTGCTGAGAAATATTACGGAAATAGTATTGATAATTTGAGTAAATTTGCAACGGATATAAAATTATAATAAAATGGCAGTAAATGCATCGATTGTTACTAGAGACGTAGAAAAGTTAGTTGAACCTACAGGGAACATCTACGAATCTATTTCGATTATTGGTAAAAGAGCAAGACAAATTTCTACCAATGTAAAAGAAGAGTTGAACAGTAAACTAGCTGAATTTGCCTCAACGGTAGATAATTTGGAAGAAATTTTTGAGAACAGAGAGCAAATAGAAATCTCTAGGTTTTACGAAAGAATGCCAAAACCTAGTACAGTAGCTACAGAAGAGTTTTTAGAAGGAAAGGTTTTCTTCAGAAAACCAGATGAGGAAGACGATAATAACACAGAACTTTAATTATTCACATGCTCCAGGGCAAGAAAATTATTCTGGGTGTATGTGGTAGTATTGCTGCGTATAAAGCGGCATTACTAATTCGTTTACTAACGAAACAAGGAGCAGAGGTAAAAGTAATTATGACTACCTCTGCTCTTGATTTTATTACCCCTCTTACTTTAGCCACTCTTTCTAAAAATCCTGTTCTAACCTCATTTCAACACAATGAATCAGGTGAGTGGAATAACCATGTAGCATTAGGTTTATGGGCCGATGTGATGCTGGTAGCACCTGCTACTGCAAACACAATAGCAAAAATGGCTAATGGTTTATGTGACAGTTTGTTATTGGCAACCTACCTCTCGGCTAGGTGCCCCGTTTTTGTTTCTCCTGCCATGGATTTGGACATGTATGTCCACCCTTCTACCATCCAAAACATTAAAAAATTGGAAAGTTTTGGAAATCGCGTGATTGATGCAGAACACGGTGAATTAGCAAGTGGTTTAGTGGGTACTGGACGAATGGCCGAGCCAGAACATATCGTAGATAAGTTGATCGGTTTTTTCAAAGAAACAGAAGATTTCAAAGGAAAAAAAGTTTTGATTACCGCTGGCCCTACGCACGAAGCAATAGACCCTGTACGATTTATAGGGAATAATTCTAGTGGAAAAATGGGGTTTGCACTAGCCGAAGAAATTGCGAATAGAGGAGGCGAAGTGTGTTTAGTGAGTGGGCCAACAGCGGAACAATCGTCTAATGAGATAACCCTTATAAAGGTAAAGTCTGCTGAAGAAATGCGTAATGTATGTGTGGAGAAGTTTCATACTACAGATGTAGCCATTCTTTCAGCTGCAGTAGCGGATTATAAGCCTAAGGTGCAATTCGATCAAAAGGTGAAGAAAAAAACCGATTCATTGACCATCGAACTAGTGAAAACGCATGATATTGCCGCTGAGTTGGGTGGGCTCAAAAAAGAAAATCAATTTATAGTGGGGTTTGCACTCGAAACAGAGAATGAAAGTAATCACGCTCAAGAAAAACTGAAAAAGAAAAATTTTGATTTTATTGTCTTGAATTCCTTAAACGATAAAGGAGCAGGATTTGGACACGACACAAATAAAATAACGATTATCCGTAATAATAATTCAAAGGAATTTGAGTTAAAATCAAAAGTAGACGTAGCGAAGGATATAGCAAACGAAATATTGAATGATATTCAATCTTAAAAACACACTCTCGGTAATCGCTTTATTGTTTTCCATATTACTTTATGGACAAGAATTGAATTGCAAAGTTCAAGTGAATGCAGACCAGGTGCAAACAAGTGAACGAGAAATTTTTAAAGACATGGAAACTGCTTTTTCGCAGTTCATGAGTACACGACAATGGACGAATGATGTGGTATTACCACAGGAACGAATTAACTGTAATCTAATTATCACCATCAATTCCATGCCTAATATTGGTAATTTTTCAGCTACTGTACAAATTCAATCGGCTCGACCCATATATAATTCAAATTATGAGTCGATTATCTTTAATTTCGCTGATCGTGAATGGGATTTTGAATACGTACAGTCACAACCAATCAACTTTTCTGAAAACAACTATGTTAATAACTTAAGCTCATTGCTTTCTTATTATGCATACATCATCATTGGGTTAGATTATGATTCTTTCGGTGAATTGAGTGGAGCACCTTTTTTTCTGATCGCTCAAAACATTGTTGATAATGCTCAACAATCTAACCGACCTGGTTGGGACTCCTTTGGCAATGCTCGAAATCGATATTGGTTAGCTGAAAATTTCAATAGCAAACCATTTGAAAACTTGAGAAAGGGACTTTATAAATATCATCGTCTTGCATTAGATCAATATGAAAAAAATCCAGACCAAACACGTAAAGAAATACTTGGCGTTTTGCGTACTGTGAAACAAGCAAAAAATCAGTTTCCTAATAGTATATTGGTCATTGCCTTTTTAGATGCTAAGGGTACTGAATTAATCAATATCTTCTCTGAGGGCAACCTACAAGTAAGAAGAGAAGTGTACGACTTACTTGTACAAATGGATCCTTCTCAAACGGATGCATATAAAAAAATCCTAAACTAAGAGGAATAAGAGGTGTCTGTTTGTGTGCTACACAAACAAAAGTTGTAAATAATAATAAGATAACTCGATTTGATAATTGACTATTTTCTATTCTTATCTATCTTAGCTGTTTATCATGCATAGTATTTTAGTGTGAGAATGATTTTTTAAATTTTTATTGAATGATTGTTCAACTTAGAATTAAGAACTACGCTCTAATAGAGCATTTGGAAATGATGCCCTTTAAAGGCTTAAACATCATCACTGGCGAAACAGGTGCGGGTAAGTCAATTATGCTCGGGGCAGTAGGGCTACTTATGGGTAATAGAGCAGATACGAAAACACTTTCGAACCATGACGAAAAATGTGTCATTGAAGGAGAATTCGACTTATCGGGTTATCCATTGAAGGGCGTATTTGAGGAAGCTGACTTAGACTATGAACCGATTAGCATTTTTAGAAGGGAAATAAGTCCGACAGGTAAATCGAGGGCATTCATCAACGATACACCCGTAACGCTAGATACCATGCGTTCCATTGGAAAGTATTTAATGAATATTCATTCTCAACATCAAACGCTGGCGTTAGGTAATAAAGATTTCCAGCTTCAACTCGTTGATTTGTATGCCGAAAACACCACTTTACTTTTAGACTATGCCAATACGTATGCTCAATATAGAAATGCAGAACGTGAGTATGCAACTCTTGTTCAAGAACAAAAAAGTAATAACGAGCAATCGGAATACGATACATTTTTGTTGGATGAATTGAGCAAGGCTAATTTTCAGGAAGGCGAGCAAGAAAAGCTAGAAGAAGAATTACGAATATTAGAGCATGCGGAAGAAATTAAAGCTGCGCTCTTTCAATCTTTCCATTCTTTATCCGAATCAGAATTTGCCACATTGCCTAGTTTGCAAGAGGTTAAAATGCTAATGGCTAACCTTAGTAAAATATCTGAAAAGTATGAAGAAATTAGTCAACGCCTCGAAAGCACATACATTGAACTACAAGATGTGGCGCAAACCATATCGATAGAGCAACAATCAATAGAAATTGATCCTCAAAGACTGGAAGAGGTGCAAGAACGATTGAGTTTACTTTTCAGGTTACAACAAAAACATAATGTAGCGACAATAGAAGAGTTGATTAGAGTAAGAACGGAGTTAGAAGTAAAATCGGAACGAAATTTCGATATTGAGGAGGAGCTGTCAAAAGCTAAAAAGCTACAGGATCAGTTGCAAAAAGAAGTAATTGACCTTGCAGAGGCACTCAGCAAAAGAAGGACATCTGCTTTTGCACCTTTAAAGAAAAAACTAGAGTTGCTATTGTCGGAGTTGGGGATGGAAAATGCTATTGTAGCGTTTGAAGATGAGAAGGTAGCCCCTGATCGTTTTGGGACAAATAGGATTACATTGAAATTTAGTGCTAACAAAGGGGTAGAGGCTCAATCTATTAAGTTAGTTGCTTCAGGTGGAGAGCTTTCGAGGTTAATGTTCTGTATTAAATATGTTTTGGCAAATAAAATGGCATTGCCTACCATCGTATTTGATGAAATAGATTCAGGTATTTCGGGAGAAATAGCTTTGAAAATGGGAAAAATGATGCGAGAGATGGCTAAAAACCACCAAGTCATCACCATTACTCACTTACCACAAATGGCTTCCTATGGAACGGCACATTTTTATGTGTACAAAGATAACGATGAAGCTACGGCAAAAAGTAGCATGAGGGTACTAAAGCAGGAAGAAAGAGAATTGGAAATTGCGAAAATGATAGGAGGGGAGCAACCTTCTGCCGCTGCGTTCGAAAGTGCTAAAGAGTTGTTGGTTAATAGTTCGGTAACTTTGGATTAAATAAAATATTTACTAACTTAGATGTGTTGTTATTGGATGAAAGTCCAAATTTATTTTGAGTTTTTGACCTTTGAAGCACTTCTGGAGAGGAGTGCTTCTTTTTTTGTCTAATTTCCCCCTAAAAAGAGGTCGACTTCCGTTCAGCAAAACGTCACTTTTTTTTCACCAACACATAATAATCACCTTCAATTGCCAAATACCCTTGATCGTAGCAAAAGTAATACACATCTTTGGTTTTTTGGGTAGTATAAATACTGGTGAAGTGGTTGAAATCAAAACCAGCATCTTCTAATTTCTTCTTGCTCACTTTACATTTTTCATTAGGATTTAGCTGCTCTAGTATCCGCCAATTTTTTCGTAGTCTATTGTTGATGTTGCGAATAAGATTAGTGCCGTCCTTATTCATTTTATTATTATAGGTGTTTCTACAATAATCTGAGCAGAATTTTTTGTCTACTCTACCTATAAATGTTTCTCCGCATTCAATGCATTCTTTTTTCATAGGGTGTCTGTTTTAATGTAAGTCATGTTTATCTATTTTTCCCACCGTATATTTTAATTCAACCGCCCCAGTAGCGTATGTTTTTGTATCGATAAGGGTTAAGTTGTTTTCGTGAGGGAGTCCCTCAAAAAGGCTTATTCCATCAGGAATAACGATAGGCATTACAAAAACGTGAATTTCATCTATTAAATTCTCATTAAATAAAAAGGTGTTAATCTGCCCACCGCCAATGAGCCAAATATCCTTCCCTTCTTCTTTTTTTAATTGTTTGATGGTTTCAATGGGATTATTAGCGATAAACTCAACATGATCAGTGTTAGACAGCCCTTGTTTTCTGGTCAGTACATAATTTTTCTTGTCTGCATACGGAAAATCAATGCCCCACTGGATGATTTGGTCATAGGTGGAATATCCTTGTATAGTCGTATCAATAGACGAATAAAAAGCATGATAACCATGATCAGTTTCTTCAGGGTTAGGAATAGATTCGAGCCACTCCACACTTCCGTCTGGTTTGGCGATCTTTCCATTAAGGCTTGTGGCGATGTATAGTTTTAGTTTTTTCAAGGTGTGGGTGCTTTTTAAACTTTGATTGATATTTTTTGTATTAGTTAA
>JAOULS010000306.1 GCA_029881895.1 Cyclobacteriaceae bacterium
TCCTACCACGGTATTTGAGATGGAAGAAAAACCATAATCTATAAATTGCCCTTCCTGTAGGGCTATTCCCGACCACCCTTCTCCAATATCAAAATCTGTAAATTGAATATAATCCCCGTAAGAATACCCTGTAGCATATTGCTCTGTATTTATCAATACTCTATTTTCCACTTGATAGTCTTCTGGAATTAACCCATCTACATTGTTGCTTTTATACGTTGCCATCCGTTTACCATTTACCCCAGTAGTCCAAGTAAGAAAATAAGCAGTGGTATCGGAGTATAGATTATAATGATTATGTGGCTGAGTTTCTGGCGTAACGTACAACTGTTTGTCGAGCGTTCCATCATTTTTTGTACCATAAAATTCAATATAATCGCCTAGATCAAAATTAGCATCTTGCTGTCCTGTAACGATAATGGCTTGTTCTATACCTCTATGATAGATACTTATCCATCTGGGATCTACGGTACTCGTAGGAAAACCAATACTTTGTAGATGGTTATAATCAATCCGGTATACCCCCGATTGGGATACAGGTATTTTGTAATAACGCTGCGTATAGTCTATCCAGCTATTGTTGTACTGAGCAGAACTCGTAAAACTCACTAGTACAAAAAATGTGTATATTAATAAATTTCTCACTTCTCTATTTCTAAAAAACTATTACTGCTATTATTTACAATAATACATTAATCTATTCATACGAAAAACTTAGTAAGAGTAACAATGCAATCCAAAAAAGAGAAGCATATTGCGCTAAAAATATAATATAAACAATATTATATAATTCAAAATAAAGAATTTTTAATAAATGCTACTATTTTTCACTTAGTACTCGGCTATACATAGTACTTTTCCGTATACAGTATCGAAAGGTTAGAAAACTTAAAACTAAATGACAATGAAATGAATTTGGAAAACACACAAATACAAATGCGAAAGGGCATTTTAGAGTATTGCATTCTGCACATCATTTCGCGAGGTGAAGTATATGCCTCTGATATGCTCGAAGAACTTACTTCCGCAAAAATAATGGTAGTAGAAGGCACACTTTACCCATTACTCACTAGGTTGCGTAAAGCTGGACTAGTGGAGTACAAATGGGTTGAATCTAATTCTGGTCCACCACGTAAATATTATAAGCTTACTAAAGAAGGGACAGATTTTTTAAAGAATTTAAAAGGCACTTGGAATGATCTCATTAAATCAGCCAAATTGATTACCACAAAAAAAGAAACGAAATAATCAGATACATCATGAAAAAGAATATAAGCATAAATATAAGTGGCATAATTTTTCACATCGAGGAAGATGGCTACGAAAAACTTAAACTTTATCTCGAATCCATCAATAACTATTTCGCTTCTTTTGATGACAATCAAGAAATTATTGCTGACATAGAGAGCCGTATTGCTGAAATATTCCTTTCGAAACTCAATGAAGGAAAGCAAGTCATTACCATTGAAGACATCGAGTCATTAAAATCCACAATGGGAAGTGTCAAAGATTTTCAAGCCATTGAAGAGCCTGAAATGGAAGATGAGGAAAGTACTACTTCTGATAAGAAAAAACAAACTAAACCCAACTCTAGAGGAGCTAAAAAACTATATAGAGATTCTAATCGAAAGATTCTAGGAGGTGTAGCATCTGGAATGGCACATTATTTTGGAATTGATCCACTCTGGGTACGGTTGCTCATTATTATTTTAGCTTCTGGTTCAGGGGGTCTTCTTGTTTTCGGTTATTTCATTATGTGGATAGTAGTACCCGAGTCGGAAGAGTTAGAAGAAGATTCTAACCTTAAAAAAATGTATAGAAATCCTGAGGATAAAGTTTTTGGAGGAGTCGCTAGTGGTATGGCTGCCTACTTTGGGGTAGAAGCAATCGTAATCCGAATCGCTTTTGTATTACTCACCTTTTTAGGAGGAGCTGGTCTGTTGGCGTATATCATTTTATGGATAATTGTACCTGAAGCAAAGTCCATTACTGAAAAAGTGCAAATGGAAGGAGATCCTATAACCCTATCGAACATAGAAAGTAATATTAAAAAGGGACTAAACGTAAGTGAAGATGATGATGAAAATGTATTTATCAAAATCATTCTTTTCCCTTTTCGATTGATCGGAATGATCCTTTCTGGTCTAGGAAATGCACTAGGGCCTATATTTATCTTTTTAGTAGAAGTATTACGTATCATTTTTGGGCTAGTAATTGTTCTTACAAGCTTGAGTTTACTCCTTAGTTTTGTTATAGCCGTTGGAGTCCTATTAGGTATTTTTGCTGGAGGATCGTTATTCGG
>JAOULS010000109.1 GCA_029881895.1 Cyclobacteriaceae bacterium
TTACTGTAATTAATTAGCAACTAGCGTTAAAAAAAATCTAGCAGAAACCACGCTCAATACAATTCCAGGAATTAACTCTTAGGTTCGCTTCTATCCAAAACCAACGTTCTTAAAACAATGGGTTCATTAACTTTTTCCTCCAAGCTTCAATCTGAAGAAACAAGGAAACGGGGTGTCATTTTAATCTTGTGATTAACCCTCTATTTTATAATATTCAGCTAATTTTTCAGCGGTATAGTCAATTTCCTCAGCGGTGTTATATTTACTAAACGAAAAACGAACCGCTCCACGGTTAGGGTCTCGCTCCAACGCTTCGAGTACATGTGATCCTTTTGTGGCACCACTAGAACAAGCACTTCCGCCAGAGGCAGATATGCCGTTAATATCCAAGTTAAAAAGCATCATGTCATTTTTTTCTGACACAGGAAGACTAGCATTTAATACGGTATACAAACTTTTATCATGATTGGCAGAATCTCCATTAAAATGAATATCGCCAATTTTCTCTTTTAAATTGGCAATCATCCTGTCTTTAAGCCCTTGAATATGTTTTTGGTGTTCATACATATCGCGATAGGCGATTTCAAGTGCTTTTGCCAGACCAATTATGCCATAAACATTTTCAGTACCGCCCCTCATTTTACGTTCCTGTCCACCACCATGAATAAGTGGATGAAATTTACACGCTTTGGATACATACATAAATCCTATGCCTTTAGGGCCATGAAATTTATGTCCTGATCCTGCAATTGCATCAATTTTTAACCTTGATAAATCATGGGTAAAATGCCCGATGGTTTGTACGGTATCAGAATGAAAAATAGCATGATGTTCATGGCATATTTCTCCTACTTTTTCGATGTCGGTGATATTGCCTATTTCATTATTGCCATGCATCAACGATACTAAGCTTTTTTCGTTTGTTGAAAGTAGTTGTTCCAGATGGTCATAGTCCACCCGACCAGCACCATCAAGGTTTACATAGCTAACGGTGATCTTTCCATTATCATAAAGGGCTTTCACGGATTGTAACACCGCAGGATGTTCAATTTCAGAAGTGATTACGTGGTTAATCGAATAGGAATTAATATTACTAGTGATAATTGTATTGTCAGCTTCCGTTCCTCCTGAGGTGAAAAATATTTCCCCAGGAGTAGTGTTTAGTAATTCTGCCACTGTTTTCCGGGCTTTCTCAATTTCTGCACGTACCGCTCTACCGTGCGCATGTGTAGAAGAGGGGTTTCCAAATTGCTCCATCATAAATGGGCGCATCGCTTCGAAAACTTCTGGGTCAAGTGGTGTTGTTGCTGCGTTATCTAAATAAACCTTCATAGCATTTACACCTTTTCAACGATTAACTCTTTTATATCGGAAATAATTTTTTTAGCTAAATATTCGGCAGTAGCTTCATTTTCCGATTCACAGTATATCCGTATAATAGGTTCGGTATTTGATTTTCTCAAATGTACCCATTCCGATTCAAAATCAATCTTTACACCATCAACGGTATTCACAGGGTTATTCGAATATTTATTTTTTATACCCTCTAATATTGCATCGACATCTATTTCTGGCGTAAGTTCAATTTTATTTTTCGAAATATGATAATTGGGGTAGGTGGCGCGTAATCGAGATGCTGACTTCCCGAATTTTGCCAGATGAGTTAAAAATAACGCAATTCCTACAAGTGCATCTCTACCATAATGCAGCTCGGGATAAATAATACCTCCATTTCCTTCTCCTCCTATTATGGCATTAGTAGCTTTCATTTTATTCACCACATTGACTTCGCCTACAGCAGCTACTTCATAGGTACCGCCATGCTTCAACGTTACATCCTTTAATGCCCTTGTTGATGAAAGGTTAGAGACAGTATTGCCCATAGTATGCTGTAAGATGTAATCTGCTACTGCTACTAGTGTATATTCTTCTCCAAATGGAGAACCATCTTCATTAATTAGAGCTAACCGATCCACATCAGGGTCGACCACAATTCCTAAATCATAATTTCCTTTTTCTAATACGCTACCTATTTCAGTAAGATTTTCAGGCAATGGTTCTGGATTATGAGGAAACTCACCATTTGGTTCACAATACAGTTCTTTTACCTCTACACCTAGTTTTTTTAGTAAAGGAGGAATTGAAATGCCTCCTGTAGAGTTTACACAATCAATCACAACTTTAAATCCACGAGCCTTTATGGCTTCAATATCCACTAATGGAAGTTGAAGAATCATATCAATATGTTTTTCGATATAATCAGATTTGTGTGTTAGTGTTCCTATTTTTTTTACTGGAGCAAAATCGAAGGCTTCTCTTTCGGCAATATCTAATACTTTCGCCCCTTCTTCTGCCGAAATAAATTCTCCATTTTCATTCAATAATTTCAATGCATTCCATTGAATGGGATTATGACTTGCAGTGAGAATAATACCTCCTCCTGCCATTTCAATAGGCACTGCTACTTCTACGGTTGGTGTAGTGGATAACCCTAGGTCTATTACGTTTATACCTAAGCCTTGTAAAGTACCTGTAACGATACGGTTCACCATATCACCAGAGATACGTGCATCTCTTCCTACTACGATTGTCGATTTCCCCGTTGTCTCTTTTACCCAACTACCATACGCTGCTGTAAATTTTACTATATCAAGAGGGGTTAGTGCTTCTCCTGGAGAACCGCCAATAGTTCCTCTTATTCCAGAAATAGATTTTATTAATGTCATGTTGTGTTGTGTTGTTTGTTTTCAGTGTAAATCTATACTTCTAGATGCAATATAGTAAGCCTACTAAATGAAAAAGACCACAATTAATAGTGTGGTCTTTAAAATGTTATATCCCAAATAAGTCTAATCAAACTTACTCATCACTTTTTCTACTTCGTTTTCGGGGTTTTCGCAAGATTCTCCAGCATCAAAGGTTTTGCCACAATAGCCACATGGAGCACCATCTTTATTAAGATAAGGGTTCTGAGAAGCACAAGTGCCTTTAAACGCTCCATCTTTTATGAAGATAAGTCGTACTGACATTAATATAAAAAACAAGGCCATTAAGCCAATTCCTAAAAGTGTAGGTAACATATCTAATTATTTTTGTGCAAATTTAACATTCATAAACCAAACAGCAATACACTATATAAAGTTTCTACAAAACAGAAAATATTTTCATGACTACACCAAAAAGTGCTCCGGATAAATCTAGAAAAGAAAAACTCATCGCATTCGATCGATTACTTACCATTATGGATGAGTTGAGAGAGAATTGTCCTTGGGACATGAAACAAACCATTGAGAGTATCCGTCATTTAACCATAGAAGAAACGTATGAATTATCTGATGCTATTTTGGAAGGCAATATGGAGGAAATAAGGAAAGAATTAGGCGACCTTATGCTTCATAATGTGTTCTATTCAAGAATAGCTTCTGAAAGTAACCATTTTGATATTTCAGATGTATTGAACGGTATTTGCGATAAGTTGGTGGAAAGGCATCCTCATGTATATGGGAATGTGGATGCTAACGATGAAAAAACCGTAAAGGAAAATTGGGAAAAAATAAAATTAAAAGAAAAAGGGGGTAACCAATCAGTATTGGGTGGAGTACCAAAATCGCTACCAGCACTAGTAAAAGCAATGCGTATTCAGGAAAAAGCCAGAGGTGTTGGCTTTGATTGGGATGAAAAACAACAAGTATGGGAAAAAGTTGAAGAAGAATTACAGGAATTTAAAGAGGAGTTTAATATTGAAAGTGGAGAAACTGTAAACGCAAATAGAGCGCAAGATGAATTTGGTGATTTACTTTTTTCGTTAATTAATTATGCTCGTTTTGTGGGCATAAATCCAGATGAAGCGCTAGAACGAACGAATAAAAAGTTTATGAAACGATTTCAGTATTTAGAATCTGAATCAAAAAAAGACGGAAAGAGCATGGGCGAAATGTCTTTAGAAGAAATGGATGTATACTGGAATAAGGCAAAAGCTGTATTTAAAATACAGCAATAAATATTTGATATAAAATATAGACCCCATATGATCCAACCAGTAGGTAGCCTACTGGTTTTTTCATTTGCCATTTATTGAAAATTAGAATAATAAAAATTAGCACCACAGATCCAAATAAAAGACCAATTGACTCATTAAGCCCAAAGTTTTCTACTTCTATATCAGCATTTTTCATATAAGACATGAAAAACCAAGGAAGACCCAAACCAATAAATATATCGAAGATATTAGAACCAATAGCATTACTCATTGCCATGCCTCCTCTCCCTTGTTTGGCTACAATAATAGAGGAGATCATGTCAGGAATAGAGGTTCCTGCGGCCAAAACCACTAATGCAATTACCACCTCAGGAATTCCTAATATATGTGAAACACCAATGGCACTTTCTACCAAAACCCAACATAATACAGCAATGAATATGATGGAGAATGTAAAAGTCATCATGTAATACTTTTTAGGAGGAAATAATTTCTCAAGTATAAAATCCAGAGGAATAAAAATAGCCCTCCATCCTGTTTTCTCTTCTTCTTCCTCTTCTTCTTCAAAATCTTCTCCAGGATCAAATTTGAAAATTCTTCTCCAATATACTACCGCCAATAAATACGACCCATACAATAAAATTAAGACAAGGCTTTCATATACTGTAATGATGCTATCGACAAAGACAAAATACAACGCAAAAATGGCAATTGAGTAGAATAATAAGTCTCTAAGTATAGGTTGCCATTGTAATTTAGCATCCTTAACGATTACCGAAGCACCTATAATAACTAATAGGTTAAATAAAGCAGACCCTACAATAGTTCCGACACCAATTTCTTCGTGCCCTCCTTCTCGAAGAAGTGCAATAATGGCTACAAACAGTTCTGGCGCACTAGAACCTATCGCCATTAATGTGGCACCTGCCATATCATGAGACATATTAAATTTATGTGCTATTTTGTCTAGTGAAATAACAAAATAACGATCGCTTACCTGAGCAATTAGGTAAAATGAAGTAAATAAAGCTAGGGTATAAAGTAAGAGCCACATATAAAATAATTATAAAGCGTAAAATAATTACATAAATTCATTTCACATAATTATATGTGAAAAAAAAACACATCTTTGCAAAAAAGATACCTTACGAGTGATAATATTAATATTCATTTCGTAAAACCGCTAAAGTCATTATCTTTACCTTTTAATTTAAAAAAATAATTATGTCTGCATTATATCTTGTATTAGTATTATTTGCATTAGGAATTGTTTCTCCATACATATTTCCTAACAAAATGGTAAGTGACAATGAGCATGATTTAAAACATTAATCTGCTTTACTTAGTTAATAAAAAAAGCCCATCATAAATTTATGATGGGCTTTTTTTATTAACTAATGTTTTCTCTTCTAGTAATTTGCGCCTGCACGAATCATTGCACAACGGAAACCAATAGTAGCAGTAGAAGAATCATAATCAATGAACCTTCTTGTACCTGGAGACATCCAGTAGGCAACATCTTTCCAGCTACCTCCCTTATATACTCTTGATTTATCAGTAACCAATGAAGTAAAATCAGTAGGGTTATTATCTTGATTATTATAATTTTCTTTTCTATCTAAATAGCCATCTCGTCTTACAGGATTTAAATCATCAAAATCTTGAAATGACATAGGACGATAGGTGTCTACTACCCATTCACTCACATTTCCTGCCATATTATATAGCCCAAAATCGTTTGGAGGAAACTCATAAATATATGATGTAATCAATGCTCCATCATTAAGCTTTCCAGCAATACCAGCATAATCACCTCTACCTCTTTTGAAGTTGGCTAAGAAATAACCCATTTCTTTTCCATAAGGGTTACGTAATGCATGACCATCCCAAGGGTATACTCTCTGGTGTGTTTGATTTTCGTCTAACCATTGCGTACCAATTAGTGCTTGAGCTGCATATTCCCACTCTGCCTCTGTTGGCAATCTATAATCAGGTAGTACAATGCCCGACTCTAAAGGAATACGACCATCCGTTTCGGCATAATCACCATCATTTTCTTCTGCAAGCTTAATGTTTACAGCTCTACTTCTCCACACAGCATAGTCTTGGGCTTGCTGCCAACTTACTCCTACTACAGGAAAATAACGAAAGCCTGGGTA
The DNA here is from genome assembly GCA_029881895.1 of Cyclobacteriaceae bacterium. Lineage (GTDB taxonomy): Bacteria > Bacteroidota > Bacteroidia > Cytophagales > Cyclobacteriaceae > JAOUKH01. Next base: position 6,139 of record JAOULS010000109.1, read on the forward strand.
TCTTAAATAATGATCTACATATGGGTCATTATAAGCTAATTTACCATCCCAAACTGTGGTATCAGGAAGAGCAGCCTCGTACACCTCTCTAGACGAATCAGAAATATTTAGGTAATGTAAATATTCTAACCAGTGAATATTTGCCACCTCTGTTTCATCCATATAAAAAGAAGCAACAGATACTGTTCTCTCTATATTGTCTCTGTACTTCATTATGTCCTCTTCAAACGAACCCATTACCATTCTACCTCCTTCAAGGTATACTAAGTTTGGTCCATCGGGCTGACCATTATATGGGTTAACCATAAAACCTTCATTGTCTTCATCATTGTAGGCCAAGCCAGTTGTAGTACTTAATGCACCTGGATGCATACTTGTGGGGGCACCGCCACCACCAAACAACGAACAAGAAGACATAATTATTGAGCCAAATAACACTAATAGTCCACCTTTAAAAAATTGCACAGTTCCTTTCATAACCGGATTTTTATTCAAAAAATTAAATTATAGCACTTTTAAATTAACAATTAAGATACTACACATATCCTAATAAACAGCAAATTAGCATTTCTATTTTAGAAATTTGAGTCTTTATTGCAAAAAAATTACTTTTTTCGATAAATAGTCAAAAACGAACGACTAATAAACCTTTCAATCTATTAACGAATATATAACAGATTTTCGAAACAATTATTGTATTTTTTGAATAATTACGAAGGATTTTTATCCGCTTAGCAAGCGTATCGTCCATTTAATCAGAACAAAATTGATAATTGAACATAACCATTTAATTTTATAAAGAACATGACTGAAAAACACTATTTTTAATTTTCTAATTTGTAAGTAATGCGAAAAATGCTTGATCGAACGATAAACAAAAAAAAACTCTATATTACATTACAAGCGTTAGGATGGGGGATGTTTTTTATTGTATATACCTCAATAGCCGTTGCTATTGCTGATTTTCATTGGGAAATTTATGCTAGCTACACAAATACTATCATTTTTGGCATCTTACTTTCTGATTTCTACAGAAGGTGGGCAAAAAAACACAAATGGATCGAGCTATCACTCAGCTCTTTAACGAAGAATGTTCTGATAGCTACTTTTATATTATCTATCGTATGGTTATTTATCGTATTGCCTATTAACGACACTTTTTTTAAATTTGATCAGCCTGAGGCACATAACATTTCTACCTTTTGGGCGTATTTTGCTGTAGGTTTTCAATTTTATATTATTCTAAATGGGTGGTCTCTTATTTATTTTGTATTTCAATTTTTTATGAATTTCAAAAAAAGTGAAATTGAAAAATGGAAACTACAAGCCGCTGTAAAGGATGCTGAATTAATCGCACTAAAATCTCAAATCAATCCTCATTTTATTTTTAATAGCCTAAATAATATTAGGGCATTAGTAGTGGAAGATGCTGAAAAAGCAAGGGATATGATTACACATTTGTCTGATTTACTTCGGTACTCTATTCAGTTTAACGACAAGGCAAAAGTGAGTGTTGAAACCGAACTTGAAATTGTAGAAAATTATCTCAATCTAGAGTCCATTCAATACGAGGATCGTCTCACCTACTCTTTTGATATACATGAAGATACACTAGAACAAAGAATACCACCTATGGCCATACAAATTTTGGTGGAAAATGCCATCAAACACGGCATTTCAGAACTCACCAAAGGAGGTCAAGTTCGAATACGTACCTCTCTAGCAGGAAATAGCTTGGTAGTAGAAGTGACGAATTCAGGACAATTACATTCCAAAACACGAGGTACAGGAATAGGAATAAAGAATGTTTCGGAACGATTGGTATTATTGTTTGGACAATTGTCTTCCTTTACGCTAGAAAACACAAATGACAATATGGTAAGTGCTAAATTTATAGTGCCATTAAAAGCATAAGTTATGAGAGCAATAGTAATAGATGATTCGCGTTTGGCCCGAAATGAACTGAAAAGATTATTAAAAGAATTCGATTCACTCCAGGTAATAGGAGAGGCTGCTAATGTAGATGAGGCAAAAGAAAAAATAGAATCGGAAAAGCCTGATATTATTTTTCTTGATATCCAGATGCCTGGCAAAACAGGATTTCAACTGCTTGAAGAGCTAGAAACTATTCCTGATGTGATATTTACCACCGCCTATGACGAATATGCACTAAAAGCGTTTGAGTACAATGCTTTGGATTATTTACAAAAACCTGTGCAATCGGATCGTCTCGCTGGGGCAATTAGTAAAGTAGCTGAACGTAGAGAAAAGAAAAAAATGGCACTTCATGAATCTGATTTTATGACGGCAAACGATCAGGTTTTTGTGAAAGATGGAGAACGTTGCTGGTTTGTACAACTTAGTGAAGTCCGATTATTCGAGGTAGATGGCAATTACACCAAAGTAATTTTCGAAGAGCATAAACCAATGATTCCAAGAACGCTGAACTATCTCGAAACTCGCTTAGACCCTAAAACATTTTTTCGAGCTAACCGCCAACAGATTATAAACCTGAAATGGGTCGAAAAAATAGAACCTTGGTTTAGTGGAAGCATTAAAATATATATGAAAGGAGGACATGAAGTAGATGTATCTCGAAGACAAACACAACGATTTAAAGAATTAATGAGTTTCTAAATACGATTATCATAATGTGTTAAATAATGAAAACTATTTTTGCACACTTCAAATTCTAGAGAACATGCTAATCATGATTGGTTAGATTCTCGTCATATGCTTAGTTTTTCAGATTATTATCACCCTGAAAGAATTCATTTCGGAGCATTACGAGTATTAAACGATGATACCGTAGTGCCATCAATGGGATTTTGACACACACCCACATAACAACATGGAGATAATCTCTATTCCGATAGAAGGGGATTTGGAACATAAAGATAGTCTGCCGAAATCATTCAGCCAAAATTAGGTATTCCAAGAAGCCCTTTCTGGCATTCTTATGTAAAAAATGTCAGAATAGACTTCAAAGAAATACGGATTTTAATAAAAGACGTTTAAATGCACTTTATGGTTTGCTAAAGTATTATTAATTTCCTGGATGAACAGAGAAACTTCCGTCTCC
>JAOULS010000110.1 GCA_029881895.1 Cyclobacteriaceae bacterium
TACCATTTCTGGGAATATTAACTTTAAAAGCCCCGAATGAAAAAGTAACTTAAACCCATAAGAAGGGACATCAGATAATATTATTTTATTAAGTTCATCTGTAATACGCTCTATCGACACTATCTCAATTCTGTGTGCATATTGCATAATCGCATCAAACGTAGTAACATCGATATCAAATTTTAGCTGCGTAGCGAATCGAATAGCGCGCATCATACGCAACGGGTCATCGCTAAAGGTAATATCAGGCGACAAAGGCGTTTTAACCATCTTCCTTTTCAAATCTTTTACGCCATTAAAAGGGTCTATTAACGCTCCAAAGTTATCAGCGTTAATGCATATTGCCATCGCATTAATTGTAAAATCTCTTCTATTCTGATCATCTTCCAACGTACCATCTTCTACAATTGGCTTTCTTGATTCCGATCTATAAGACTCTTTCCTAGCACCTACAAATTCAAGTTCTAGTCCTTTATACACCAACTGAGCTGTGCCAAAATTTTTGAAAACGTTTACTTTAGCACCAATCGTTTTAGCCACCTCTTCGGCTAATGTTATTCCACTACCCACACATACAAAATCTATGTCTTTCGAAGGTCTTTTTAAGATCAAATCACGTACATATCCTCCCACCACATAGGTTTCTACACCTAGGCGATCTGCTACTTCCCCAATTATTTTAAATATTTCTTCTTTAAGATGATTTGATAAATTCATTAAACTTACAGATGGTATATATTGTGTATTACTAATTTGGCTTCAAATGTACTATATTATGGTGGGGGGTAAAAGAACCTTTCATCAAAAATATACCTCAACGATGGGAATAAGATAGATATACTTGCCTACCAATAACAAGTATAAAAAATTACAATGAAATGATGAATAATTTTGAACTATGATAACAAGAATGAACTTCATAATTCCTACCTTTGTACCCCATAAGTATTATTTGATTCACATACCCAACTTATGGCTTCTTCAAAATTTATCTTTGTAACCGGAGGTGTTACTTCTTCATTAGGAAAAGGAATAATTGCAGCTTCTTTAGGCAAACTTCTTCATGCAAGAGGCTTCACCGTAGCTATTCAAAAATTTGACCCCTACATCAATATTGACCCAGGCACGTTAAACCCCTACGAACATGGGGAATGTTACGTAACAGATGATGGTGCCGAAACAGATTTAGATTTAGGACACTACGAACGTTTTCTTAATACACCTACCTCACAGGCAAATAATGTGACTACTGGAAGGATATACTACAACGTAATCACTAAAGAACGAAAAGGTGAATACTTGGGGAAAACTGTTCAAGTAATTCCACATATCACAGATGAGATAAAGAAGAGCATGCTTTTATTAGGCGAATCTGGTAAAAATGATTTTGTGATTACTGAGATCGGTGGCTGCGTTGGTGATATTGAGTCATTGCCCTTTATTGAAGCGGTAAGACAACTAAAGTATGACCTTGGGCCAAATAACTCGATGGTGATTCACTTAACGTTATTACCTTATTTAGCTGCCGCAAAAGAAATAAAAACGAAACCAACACAACATTCGGTAAAACAATTACTTGAAGCAGGTATACAACCCGATATTTTAGCTTGTCGCTCGGAAAAGCATTTACCTATGGAGATTAGGAAAAAATTAGCTCTTTTTTGTAATGTCCAACTTAATTCGGTGATTGAGGCAATAGATGCTGAAACCATTTATGATGTTCCTTTACTTATGCGTAAGGAAAAACTTGATGAACGTGTATTAACCAAACTAAAAGTTCCTCATAAACAAGAGCCAACGCTAGATTTATGGAAAAAATTTCTAGGAAAGTTAAAAAACCCTACAAAAGAAATAACGATTGGGTTAGTTGGTAAATATGTTGAGTTACCCGATGCGTATAAATCAATTGTAGAATCTTTTATTCATGCTGGAGCAGAAAATGAATGTAAAGTAAATATCAAATGGATTTCATCTGAAGACATTACTGCTGGAAATATAAAATTAAAACTCTCTGATTTAGATGGAGTGTTAGTCGCCCCAGGTTTTGGAGAAAGAGGGATTGAAGGCAAAATAGAAGCCGTACGTCATGTAAGAGAAAATAAAATTCCTTTTTTCGGAATTTGTTTAGGCATGCAATGCGCAGTAGTAGAGTTCGCCAGAAATGTGCTACATCTTAAAGATGCGGCATCTACAGAAATGAATCCCGATACTAAGCATCCTATCATAGACCTAATGGAGGATCAGAAAAAAATTACAGATAAAGGGGGTACGATGCGACTTGGCGCCTATACTTGTAAAATATCAAAAGGCACCAAAGCATTTCAAGTGTATGGCAAACAACAAATAGAAGAACGTCATCGTCATCGATATGAATTCAACAATAACTATTTAGAAAGAATAGAAAAAGCAGGAATGATTGCTTCAGGGGTTAACCCCACTTCTAATTTAGTCGAAATCATCGAAATTAAGGATCATCCTTGGTTTGTAGCAACACAATACCACCCCGAATTGAAGAGTACTGTGATAAATCCGCACCCTTTATTTGTAAAATTCGTAAAAGCAGCTTTGGAGAATAAGAAATAGAAGGTTTACTTTACACCCCAATTAGAAAAAACAATTATGGACAGAAATCAAGCCATTGGCCTAGTGCTTATCTCGGCATTAATGATAATTTATTTTCAATTCTTTGCCCCAAAGCCAATTCCTGTAGAGGAAACCGCTTCAGAGAAAACTGAAATCATCAACTCTAAAGAAGAAGATAAAACTACACAAGTTGCTCCATTAGAAGTGCAACAACGTTTTACAAACGATTCGATTGTTGATAAACTAACAGAACAAAAATTTGGAATATTTTCCGTTGCGGCAAAAGGAGATGAAGAAGAAGTAACCATTGAAAACGAAAATATTGAAATCGTTTTTAATACATTAGGTGCTAATATCGATAATATCCAACTAAAAGATTTTAAGACTTACGATCAAAATCCATTAATTGTTTCTGAAAAAGATAGAAGTAAAATCAGTCTATCCATCAGACATGCAGGAAGGGATGTCAACTTAAAGGAGCTTTACTATACAACAGAAACTACTAAAAAGTCTGACACTACAATTGTTACTTTCACAGCTAATGTGGGTGATTTCCAAAATGTGAAACAAATTTATAGTATCCCTCCAACAGGTTATAAAATTGGGTATGATGTCGAATTTAATGGTATCAGTCAGTTTATCGATAGCGATCAGGTGAAGTTTTTGTGGGACAACAACCTAAAAATGCAAGAGCGTGACATAAAAATAAGTCGACAAAACGCTTTTTTAAACAGGTACACACCCGATGACGGTGTTGATAAGCTAGGCGGAAGATCAGATTTTGAAGAAGAAGCAGCATCACCAAATACAAAATGGGTTGCCATGCGTCAGAAATTTTTCACTTCAGCGATCATAAATGAAAAAGGTTTTTCGGGCGGAAATACTTCGACAAGTATAGATGAACAAGACACCTCTACAGTACGTAGTATGCATGTAGCACTAAATATCCCTACCAGTCAAATTAATGGTGGGGAAGGGAATTTCAGTTTCTATTTTGGGCCAAACAATTACGAAATATACCAAACCGTAACCGAAGATTTTGAAGATAACTTAGGTTTAGGGTGGCCTCCAATGAAATGGGTGAACAAATATGTAATCATTAAGTTGTTTCACTTTTTTGAAAGGTTTATAGATAGTTATGGAATCATCATCATGCTAATCGTAATCGTGATTAAGTTAGCTTTATCTCCACTATCTTATAAATCATACGTCTCTATGGCAAAAACAAAGGTGTTAAAACCTGAAATAGATGCTATGAAAGAAAAATATGGAGACGACCAACAGAAATTTCAACAAGAACAGATGAAGCTATTCAGCCAAGTAGGGGTAAACCCTATTAGTGGCTGTATACCAATGGTTCTTCAAATGCCTATTCTTTTGGCCATGTTTTACTTTTTCCCTGTTTCAATTGAGTTAAGACAACAAAGTTTTTTATGGGCTACTGATTTATCAACCTATGACTCTGTGTTTTCATGGACTACACAAATCCCTTTGATTAGTAGTTTTTACGGAAATCATATTAGTTTATTTACGCTACTTATGACCGCCTCTACGATACTTTACACTTGGTCTAACAACCAAGTAAGTTCAGTACAAGGCCCAATGAAAACAGTATCGTACATGATGCCAATAATGTTTTTGTTTGTTCTAAACTCATTCTCTTCTGGTCTTACATTCTATTACTTTGTGTCAAATATTGTTACTTTTGGTCAACAAGCGTTAATTCGTAAATTTGTAGATGAAGATAAAATCAAAGCGATTTTAGAAGAGAATAAAAAGAAAAACGCTAATAAGAAAACATCGAAATTTCAACAGCGTCTTCAAGATGCTATGAAAGCGAGTAAGGACACACAAGATCAGAAGAAGAAAAAATAAATAATTATTTAAAGGCTCTTCCCAAACGAAGAGCCTTGTTTTTTTTATTTGGGAATGTGTTGTTTATTTTCTTAAAATTATCCGATTAAACTTATATATTTGTAGGCTAATTTCTTGGTGAAATTGAAAATCAATTTGGCTTAGAGATTACATACAATCTAACTTTAAAAACATTTGGATGACGAAAATAATTGCCATAGCCAATCAAAAAGGAGGAGTAGGAAAAACTACGACAGCCATTAATTTAGCAGCTAGTTTTGCCGCTTTAGAACATAAAATACTAGTTGTTGATGCTGACCCTCAAGCAAATTCCACTTCTGGATTAGGCGTAAACCCAAAAGAAGTAGAGAACAGCATATATGAATGCATGGTTGATGGAGTTAAAGCAGAAGATACTATTGTAAGTACAGATATTGAGTACTTGGATTTACTACCTTCCCACATTGATTTAGTTGGGGCAGAAGTAGAGATGGTAAACCTAGAAAGTAGAGAAGATAAAATGAAGGAAGCATTAGCTTCTGTAGCAGAGAGTTATGATTTTGTTATCATTGATTGCTCTCCATCCTTAGGTTTAATTACCATTAACTCTATAACAGCAGCCGATTCAGTTATTATACCAGTACAATGTGAGTACTTTGCTTTAGAAGGATTAGGCAAGTTATTAAACACCATTAAAATCATTCAATCTCGATTAAACAAAGATCTAGAAATAGAAGGCATATTACTCACCATGTATGATGCGCGATTACGACTTTCGAATCAAGTAGTAGAAGAGGTGAAAATGCATTTCAAGAAAATCGTTTTCGATACAATTATCCCTCGCAACATTAGATTGAGTGAAGCGCCTAGTTTTGGGCTTCCAGCCATTACTCACGATGCCGTTAGTAAAGGAGCCGTAAGCTATCTAAACTTAGCAAAAGAGATATTAAAAAGGAATAACTTAGAAAAATGAGCGCAAAGAAGAGTATGAAAAGGAATGCACTTGGTCGTGGCTTAGGTGCTTTGTTAGAAGACACCCCCTCACCAAAAGAGGAAACGCTTGCGCCTAAAGCTACAGTGACCTCCTCCTCTATTAATGAAATACCCCTTTCAGAAATAGACACGAATCCTCTTCAACCTCGCACCGAATTTGATCAGGAAGCGTTAGAAGAACTTGCAGAATCTATTCGAGTGCAAGGGATTATACAACCTATTACTGTACGTAAAGTATCTGAAAAAAACTATCAGTTAATCTCAGGTGAACGTAGATTTAGAGCGTCAAAATTAGCAGGGCTAACGAGTGTCCCTGCTTATGTTCGTACTGCCAATGATCAACAAATGTTGGAAATGGCACTAATTGAAAATATTCAAAGAGAAAACCTTAATGCTATAGAAGTAGCCTTAAGTTATCAACGATTATTATCAGAATGCGAATTAAAACAAGAAGAGCTAGGAGATCGAGTAGGTAAAAAAAGAGCTACTGTAAATAATTACTTACGTTTATTAAAGTTACCTCCAGATATCCAGCTTGCCCTAAAACAAAATAAAATTTCGATGGGGCATGCTCGTGCGCTCATAAATATCGAAAACATTGATTTGCAACTCGCTATTTATGAAAAAATCATCGAACAGGAATTATCTGTTCGAATGGTAGAGGCACTGGTTAGAGAAGCCTCAAAACCAAAGCAAGCCAAAGAAGAAAAAAAATCTACAGAAACCGATTCTGGCAAGGAAATTGTACAATTGCAATCAAAATTAGCAACACATTTTGGCACCAAAGTACATATTAATTCAAATGGTAAAAAAGGAGAAATTAAAATCCCTTTTGTATCCGTGGACGACCTTAATCGAATTCTTGAAATTCTCGACATGTAACCCGATGCGTTTTTATTTGTTATTTGGTTTTCTGTTTATTGCTTCAGCCGTATGCTATGCTCAAAAAGCACCAATGTCAGAAAATGACTCCATCGTAAAGACTGAACAAACAAAACGTCATGAGAAACCAGAAAGAGTATATGATCCTCGCATTGCGGGACTATACTCTGCTGTATTGCCTGGATTGGGACAAGCCTACAATAAAAAATATTGGAAAATACCATTCATATATGGTGCGTTTACTGGATTTTACATCGTAATCAATAGGTATGAAACTGATTACCAAACCCATAGAAAAGGGTTGTTATATGCTATTTCTAATGATAGTTATACTAATGCCACATCTACTTTTGATATAGACGGAAGAGCATTTACCGAAGAACATTTACGGAACAGTGTGAATAAATTGAGAAGAGAGCGTGATTATTGGATAATTATCGGCAGCATTTTTTACCTACTCAATATAGTAGATGCCCACATTGACGCACACCTAAGAGAGTTTGATGTGAATGAAAAATTAAAATTGACAGTAGACCCTTCATTAAGTCAATCATTCAATTCATTCCAGACTGGACTTTCCATTACACTACATTTTCACTAATGAATATTGCACTTATCGGTTACGGAAAAATGGGGCAAGCTATCGAAAAAATAGCACTCACACGGGGGCATAAAATTGTAGCTAAAGTTGAACTAGATACTGTTACTACTGGCGACCTAATAGAAGCACATGTGGCATTAGAATTTACGCAACCAGAGTCGGCTTACAACAATATCAAAAAATGCATTGACTTGGGAATCCCCGTTTTGTCAGGCACCACAGGGTGGATAGAAAAAAAAGAACAAATAGAAACGTATTGTCGTACTAAAGATAGCACCTTCTTTTATGCTTCAAATTATAGCATAGGCGTTAATTTATTTTTTAAAATAAATGAAATAGTAGCTGAAATCATGAACAGCAATACCCAGTATAATGTGAGTATGGAGGAAATACATCATACTCAAAAAAAAGATAGCCCTAGTGGTACTGCTATTACCTTAGCAGAAGGCATACTGAAGCATTTAGAGAATAAAAACAAATGGCAAGAGGGAAATTCAGAAAAGTCAACTATTTTACCTATTTATGCTAAACGGGAAGGGAGTGTACCCGGCACACATTCTGTATCATACGAATCGGAAATGGATAATATTACGTTAACACACACGGCTTATACCCGTGATAGTTTTGCCCTTGGTGCAATTATGGTAGCTGAATGGCTAAAAGACAAAAAGGGTGTATTATCAATGACTGACTACATGGGATTATAACCATTTAATAAAAAACACTTTATTTGTACTATTATTAACAATACAAGCATTATAAAACAAAGATGATCATATTAATAAGCATTGGAATTATTTCTCATTTACTAATAGGCTTTTCGCTTAGTAAATTTTTCGAACAAGCAGGAGAAAAGGGGTGGATAGGTTATGTACCTCTATACAACCTATTGCCTTTATTAAAAATTATTGGCAAGCCTACATGGTGGATCATCCTATTTTTAATTCCTGGGATAAATATCATTATCGGAATGGGTGTCATCATCGACCTTTTGAAATGTTTTTCAAAAAATTCCTTTTGGGATCATTTTTTAGGAATTTTAGTTCCGTTTATTTACTTGCCTATCGTTGTTGTAAAAAACGACCTTAACTACTTAGGCAAAGTTGAAGAATTACCAGTAATCAAAAAATCATTTCGCAGAGAATGGGCAGATGCTATTGCATTTGCAGTGGTAGCTGCCTCTATTATTCGGTGGTCCATCATGGAGCCTTTCACAATACCAACACCCTCAATGGAAGGTTCTCTTTTGGTAGGTGATTTTCTTTTTGTTAGCAAAATGCACTATGGCACACGTACACCGAAAACCATATTACAAATGCCTTTAACGCACCAAAAAATATGGGGTACTGATTTACCTTCATATGTCGATTGGGTTCAACTTCCACAATTTCGTTTACCGGGCTTCACTTCTATAAAGCGAAATGACGTAGTCGTATTTAATGTACCTGGTTTACTTGAAAATAATATTTTAGAAAATGGTCAGGTAGAACCTAATAAGGAAAAATGGCATGACTACCCTGTTGACCTAAAAACCAATTACATAAAGAGGTGTGTTGGTATACCTAACGATGTATTAGAAGTGAAAAACAGTCAATTATATATTAATGGGGAAGAAGCAACTAACCCTATTGACATGCAATATCATTATAAGGTAACATCTACTGACCCAATTAATCCTAGGTTACTTAAGAAGCATGACATATCAGAGTCTTATATGTACGACAGAGATGAGGAAGGCGTAAGAACAAGCATGCAAATAAGTCCGAATACAGCTAGTCAATTAGAAAAATTGCCTTTTATCTCCAAAGTTGAAAGAGATATTCGACCCAAAGAGCAAGTGGAGCACAATATTTTCCCTTCCGCTGAACTTTTTCCTTGGAATGCCGATCATTTTGGTCCATTAACCATCCCTTCGGAGGGAATGGAAATTGAAATCAATAAAAATACACTCGCAACATACGGAAAAACGATTCGTTTGTACGACCATAACAACAATGTTGAAATAAAAAATGACCAACTTTTTATTGATGGAGAGCAAATTATAAAATACACTTTCAACCAGAATTACTATTTTTTAATGGGAGACAATCGTCATAACTCTTTAGACTCTCGTTACTGGGGATTTGTTCCCGAAGATCATGTTGTGGGTAAAGGGTCGTTTATTTGGCTTTCATTAGATCAAAACGAAAGTGGGTTTAGTAAAATCCGTTGGAGCAGACTTTTTAAGGGGATTGATTAATTGTCAATTCACCAATTAATTTCTGTTTTTCCAATT
>JAOULS010000111.1 GCA_029881895.1 Cyclobacteriaceae bacterium
TTATGGAGTGATTGTAACCCCTTGTTATTCAATTTCAATTATTTGTACTCGCTTAAACTTAGTTAATTCTTCAACTGCCTTGAGTTCTTTTTTCGCATCTCTATTTTTTGTAGTTTTAAATATATACACATAAAACTTGTTATTTTTTTTGTTATGATAGATGTCAGTACTAATCCCTGAGTCTTTTTTTATTTTAATTTGATAATGATCGGCCGCTTCGAATTGACTGAATGTTTTTAATACGACATAATATTTTTTACCATTTTCAGATGGTGTGTTTATACTCGAGGTTTCAGTATTAAAACGAGCAGAATGACCCTCCTTTTTTTGTACCGTTTTAAGTGTTAATTGATGTTTTCTAAATTGCTTTTTATCCCCAATGATAACTCCTAATTGAAATTCATGTGTTCCTTGAATAATACTTGAGGTGAGTTTACTTGCAGGCTCGTAGGCATAGCTAAAATTAAATTTTTTAAGTTGGAAACCTACTAAACCTGCGAACCCATAATTGAAACGATATGCACCACCTACCCATACATTTTCATTAAGATCAAGTTTAGTGAGTAGTTCGATCCTTTGATCAACATATTTAGCGTAGTTGTAAATGGCATAAAATTGAAGGGGGGCATAAGCATCATCGACTTTAACTCTTCTTTTAACTCCTTTGACTTTTCTAACTACTGTTTTTTTATCAAGTTTTTTTTTGAAATACCCCATAAAAAGTAGTTCATTGAATGGTGAGAATTCGTAATTATTAAAATTTTGATCATTCAAAATAGTTGGTTGAAATATAGTTGGTAGCGAAACACCTAAATTGAAACCACTCTCAGAAGATAATTTTATGCCAACACGACCAGTGAGTTGCATATTATTATCCATAAAATTATTTAAAATAGGATCTGTAGTGTCATCAATTTTATCGATATTAATGCTGTTGTTTACTACTCCTGCTGAGATCCCAAAATGCAAAGTAGTAGTTTTGGATAGGTGAGAGTAATACGCATAGGTTGCCGAAAAATGGGTTGTGGTCAATAGACCACGTTCAAAATTTCTAAAATTAAGACCTATCGCCCATTGTTTGAGATCAAACGGAGTTTCAAATGTTAGTGTTGAAACGGTAGGAGCACCTTCAATACCGTACCATTGCTGGCGATAGTTTAAAGTGGTATTAGTGTATCCATTACTACCCGCTTCTGCTGGGTTATACAAAAAAGCATTGTTATAATAATGATTATATACAGGTGATTCTTGAGCATATAGCCCAAAAATTAAAAACGAAAATATAATAGTAGTTAGATATATAAAAAATTTATCCATTTTGGATAGTAGATAGCCTGAAAAAATAATGAAGATTGAGCCAACTATCCATTAAAACTAGCAAGATAACATTATGGGACAAACCAACCTAATTTTTAAATTTTGATTCAAAGATATAATTTAAATTGAAATGATGAGTTAAAAATATATGTAACTTGCTATCTTTCTGTAAGTTTAATGATTACAATATTTTTTTTATCTGAATGAGTATAAAATTTCTACAGACTTCTAAGGTTGCATTTGTATTCATAATACTCTATATCGTTAACGATAATTGCGCTTCTTCTCAACTACTTATTGGGGCAAAGGCGGGAGCACAGGTAGGGTGGGTATCATTTGATAATAAGGAAAATAATGACTTTTTTAAATTAACTCCTGTGCCAGGGTATAATGTTGGGTTTGTGAGTTCTTTTCGAGTAAAAAAAAGATTTTTTTTACAAACAGAACTTAACTATTCTAGAAAAGGTAAGATGATTGAAGGGAAGCTAGATCAGTTACTTGAAAATCGTGTTACAAACCATTTTCTGAATGTACCTATTACGTATAAAGTTCATTTTAAGGGTAGTGCAGGCGATAGAGAGTTTAAATGGAATGTTGGTTTTGGGCCAGATTTAGGTTATTGGCTCAAAAGTAAAGGGACATTAGTGTCTAGTGAATTAGAAGAAAATGACATTGAAAAATTACTGTATCAAGTGAATTTTAAATATGATCCAAATTTACACAATACGAACGAAATGTATATTGAAAATGTAAATCGATTTCAATTAGGGTTAAATTTTTCTACGGGGATGGTATTTGAGCCAATTGGTGGGGCTATAATTATGTTAGACTTGAGGTACGAAATGGGCGGTACGCTATTTGCAAAAAGCGATTACGGTCAATTTCCTGGGCTCTATGATTACAAACCTCCAATGAAAATTAAAAATAACATATTACAATTGTCTTTAGCATACCTCATAGACACTAAAATATCGGAAAGTAAAAAAGGAAAAAGAATGAAATTAAAGGAAAAGTAAATTGACGATAATATTGAAATATAGCTATTTAACAACAGAAATATTGAACATAGGTTAAGAATTTAAAATATATTTTATATAGGTATTCGCTAACATTCTGTTTTTCTATAATTATTTTTGATATATTTAATTTCTATTTATTAATAGTTAGAGTTTATCACCGTTTTATTCTAACTGTAATTTTTTAATTACTCCTGTTTATTTTTAGGAGTCGAATAGTTATACAAGTGAGAATCAGGATAGTTTTCAGCTTAAAAAATAAGGGAGAAGAGGTGCCTTTTCATCATCAATATTTATTAGCACAAATCATAAAGGGAGTGTTAATAAGTGGAGGCGATGAAAAATATGCAAATTATACGCACTATAATTTTTCAGGTTTAAAAGGTCAAACTAAGGTAAGCAGAAAGGGACTTCATTTTTATTCTTCTAAAGTTACTGTGGTATTTTCGTCTTTGGATAGCGGTTTTTTAGATTATTTCTTGCATCATTTGTTCACGTATGAAGAAATACAGGTTGGTAATTTGATATTGGTGCCTGAATTGGTGGAAGAAGAGGTAATAGGTGGCATTACTAATGAGATGAAATATGTGTGCATCTCGCCAATTGTTTTGAAAGCGCCAGTATTTCAAAGTAATGTGTCAAAAGCATTTATTCATCCTGATATGGATGAGTTTTCTGATTTATTATACGACTCAACGATGGAAAGAATGGAGTCGAGTAAGCAGTATTCTAAAAGTGATTTTTCCTCTTTTTTTAAGTTTCAAATAATCCCTGATCAAAACTATCTTTCAAAACTATCGAAAGCAAAAAAAAAGTTTGCCAGAATTTACCACGTGTATCAAAATGATGTGAAGTATGAAGTGCGAGGCTATACGTTTCCATTTACGTTGTTTGCCGCTAAGGAAGTGCAAGAATTTCTTTTTAATAGTGGGATGGGATATCTATCCAACAAAGGTTTTGGAATGATGGATGTAGCTTTTGATAATAAAGAAATTCAAGATCGTAAATTAAATCCATATCCAATTAAAGCATTTTAAATCATAGTGATTTATAGCCAATTAGTAAATCTGTTTTAGCTCCAAATGGACGATGATACACTAAAATTTCGTAACTGTTTTCGGTTTCAAAATAATCGCCTTCTATATAATTGTTATCTATACTATCATTAGCTAAATAATACTGATAGTCATAATGCCCTTGTTTTAATAGTAGTTCTATTTCATACATTTTTTTTGTTTCGTTGTGAGTGAGTAGGTATTGTTGAGATAATTCATAGTTTGTGAATGCTCCTGACAGGTAAATGTTAGAATGATCAGGTATTTTTTCATCAGAAAGTGAAAAATTAACCTTCGCATAGTTTGATGAAGTGGAGGAGTTGATAAAATCTTGATTGAATATGAAAAAATTACCGTTATTATCTCTGTATTGTGAATAGGCTAAGTCTGACCTAACTTTATCGCTCGCAATGTTTACATGAAATTGATTATTGTATCTTTCAATTTTTTGAATTCTATATCCTGGGTATTTGATAGACCTAAAATCAAAAAAACGAAATTCATTTCCCCCTTTAAATAAATCAGCGTTGTTTATAAATCTGTATTCTAATTCTTTTATATCCTCTCTTATAAAAGCAGGTTGTATTCCATGCATCACGTTGTCCCACCTGTAGTTTTGTCGTATTTGTACATTTACAGATTCTCTAGGGTTGGTGATTGGATAATTTTTATAATTTAAAAAAAATTCTATTTTTTGATTTTTTCGAGATAGGTTAGTGTACCCATTTAACGCCTTGGCTAGAAAAACATCTATTCTATTATCATACACCATAAATCGCTTTGTAAACAGAATTTCATTTCCATTTTTGTATACCATTAGTAAATAGTTTCCAGGGAGTTTAACACGAGGCACATTAAATTGATAATGAACAAACGGGAAATCGGTGTCTAAAGAGTATTGATATTCAAAAATATCAAATTCATTATATTCATGTAGATACTCAATGGCATTTATGGCAGATTTTTCCCAATTAGCGGTACAATTTATAATTTTTGCTTTATAACTGGTCCCATTTTCTACGAGGTCATCGAATTCTAATACTAAATTATTGTCTAGTATAGTAATTACTGGTGTTTCAGTTTGGTCTTCTATATCTCTGCCAATGGATGGGTAAAGTTGGACAGTTTTTATAGTAGAAGTATAAATTTTATCTATATAGCTAATAGTCGTTGAACTACTAGTTGAAGGTGTGTAGGTAGTTTGTATAGGTACACAAGCAGATATTAATAAAAAAAAATAGGAAGAGTAGTGTTTCATAGCTTGTTAAAACATTGCAATTTTAATAAAAATGTATTTTTTTGATATGACATTCCAACTATTAACAGGTATATAGTGTCATTATTATGCGAGTGTAACACTTTTGATGGAAATAGAAAAGAAACTTGTAGAACAATGCAAGAAAGGAGATAGAAAAGCTCAACAGGAAATCTATTCTCTTTTTTGTAAATCGATGTATGTCGTATGTCAACGCTATTCTAAATCTCAGCTTGAGGCTGAAGATATTCTACAAGAAGCATTTATAAAAATATTTAACAATATAAAACAATACAGGGGCGATTCTACCATTGGAGCATGGATAAAAAGAATTGTTATCAACACAGCATTAAATAGCCAGAGAAGTAAATTATATATGTTTCCTATGACTGATGTTGAAGCATTGGAAAATGAAAACGAAGGTGATTTTTCACTTTCAAAATTTCATTTTAAGGAATTGTTAGCAATGATTCAATCGCTGCCAGAAGGCTGTAGAATAATTTTCAACCTGTTTGCTATCGAAGGGTATTCACATAAGGAAATAGCAGCAAGACTAGAGATTTCAGAAGGTACTTCTAAATCTCAGTATTCGAGGGCGAAAGGTTTATTGAGAAATATGATAGAACTAGAAGAAAAAATGAGTTATGAGCGAGCGAGGTAAATTTGAGAATGAATGGAGAGCCATTTTCGAAGGGGCAGAAGATCAACCTTCGGATAAGGTGTGGAGTGAAATTAAGGCTGAAGTAGCTACCATGGAAGCAAAAAAGCAACGAAATAAAGTTGTTTATTGGCGTTGGTTTGGAGCGGCAGCATCAGCTGTTATTTTGATGATGGTGGGGGTATATAGTTTTAATTCATTTTATAATAATGTACCTATTAAAAGAGACCAATTTTCATTAGAAAGTGAAAATAATAGTGGGGTTAAAAATGGTGTCACACCTGATTCATCTTCTGAAAATAATCACCGTGTAGAAGAAAAAGTATTAGCCATAGAAAAATTAAATAAAGAACCTGATAATAAGCCCGTAAAACAGGTGAAAAGAGTGCTAAATAATAATAAAGATGAAGTGAAGACATCGTCAAGTAAAAAAACAAAACCCAAAGAAGGCGCTTTATCTGAAAGTAAAAAAATCACATTATTGACTACTAATAATACTGAAGAGGATAATGCGAGTGTAGTTAAGAAGGAAAGTATGCCTTCATCTATAGCTACAATGCATACTAATGAAAACATGGAGGTGGATTATTTACCTTTTATAGATTCGGTAGGAGTTTTGGCACAATTGAATACAGATATTTATATGCAACAGGTGGTAGATTTGACGGAGTTATTTAAACATAAAAACAAAAAACATAACAATCTGTGGGCAGGGCTTTCAATGGGAGGGGGAAGTTTCAACCCAAATGTAAATGGCGGAAGTTTTGGAAATACTGTTTTTGAATCTACAGCCTCAAATTTAAGTGCTTTTGATTATACTTCTAAAAGCGTTGCCGCAGACCAAGCTGTAGAAAGTCCTTCTTTTGCTTATAATTTTAGCATGGATTTTGGGAAGTTTGTTTCGAGAAAAATTATAATTGAAAGTGGTGTTGAGTATGCTAAATACTCATCTCAAGCATCTTCTAATTTAACTTCTAATGTTAATCAAGCACCAGAGGTTTTTTTAAGAAATACCAATGTAAATAGCTTCTCATTATCTGACCTCCAAACCGCGAATACATATCAATTATTAAATAGTTATGAATACATATCTATTCCGATTTCAGTAGGTTATGTTTTGTTTGATCGAAAAATAGGCATGTTGATTTCATCAGGCTTTTCATCTGATCTATTTTTAAACAATACTTTACAGGATCAATCGGGTCAGTATGCCTCCTCAGTACAAAAAAATGGAGGAGACTCTCCATTTCGGCCTATAAATATTAATGCACTAGTTGGAGGCGAAATTTATTATTCATGGAATCAAAATTATGTTATCGCCTTTGATCCAGGATATAGGGTTTCACTAACGGGGATTACAAAACAAGAGGCTAACTTTAAAAGTCACCCTTCGTCTTTTTTCTTAGGACTTAAGTTTAAATACTTGCTATAAAATGACTTAGTACAATTGCCGTAGCTTTTTTCTTTTCTGATGTTTTTCCAACTTATTTGAACAGAGTAGTGTCATTGATATAGAAATTTATTGATGATAAAAACGCATTACAATTATGAATACTATTTTCAAAAAAATTGGCCCGAGAGAAAAAACAGGATTGCATGCAATACTATTTATTGTTATTCTTTTATTAGTAAGTATACTACTAGAAGGCTGTGTAGACACATGTGAGACCAAAAATGTATATGCCTACTATGAACCTGTTTATACATCATTGGAAGACCTTAGGAGTGCAGTAAAAACGGAAGACCCACGTGAATTGAAACAATTAGGCAAGTTGTATTTAAAAGGCAATTATATTTTTCTAAATGAACCCGGTGAAGGGCTTCATGTTATTAATAATGAAAACCCTAGTAACCCCATAAATATTGCTTTTATAAATATACCGGGTAACGTTTCGTTGTCAGCTAAAGGAAATTATTTATACGTAGACAGTTATGTAGATTTGGTTGTACTTGATATAAGTGACCCAAACTCTATCTTTGAAGTAAATCGACTCAATGAAATATTTAGCGATTATAATAGCTATGGATTTAATGTAGATCCTGAGTTAGGTGTAGTGACAGATTGGAAGCTTATCGAAAATGTAGAAGTATCTGAATCGGATTGTGAGCAAATATTCCCTAATTATAGATGGGGAATGTATGAAAAGGGTATTGCTTATAATATGGATGCTACGGCCTCATATTCGTCACCAAGCGCAAATACAGGAATTGGTGGTTCTATGGCCACATTTACGATTTATGACAACTACTTGTATACCATTGATCAGAGTGATCTAACGATTATAAACATTTCGAACTTATCATTACCATTGGTGCATTCAAAAGAACATGTAGGCTGGGGGATTGAAACGCTATTCCCGCATGGTGATAAATTATTTATAGGAGCAAATAATGGGATGTATATTTATGATAATAGTATTCCATCAAATCCAGAATTGTTATCCCAATATCAGCATATGACAAGCTGTGACCCAGTAGTCGTTCAAGGAGATTATGCATTTGTTACGCTTCGATCAGGGAACACATGTGGTGGTTTCTCTAATCAATTGGAAGTGATAAACATTAGTGATTTAACGAATCCTATATTAGAGGAAGTATATCCTATGTTTAATC
The DNA here is from genome assembly GCA_029881895.1 of Cyclobacteriaceae bacterium. Classification (GTDB taxonomy): domain Bacteria; phylum Bacteroidota; class Bacteroidia; order Cytophagales; family Cyclobacteriaceae; genus JAOUKH01. The sequence goes on from JAOULS010000111.1 coordinate 7,915, forward strand.
CACATGGGTTGGGGATTGATGGTGACGCATTGTTTGTCTGCGATGGTAAAGCAGGACTTAAAGTATATAATGCTTCAGATATTCATGCATTAGCAGATAATCTAAAAATACAGTATGCCAATATTGATGCATTGGACGTTATTCCATTTAATAATGTATTAATGATGATAGGAGAGGATGGACTTTTCCAATATGATTATACAGATTTAGAAAATATAGTACTACTTAGTAAAATTAGAACAAATGGAGGTATTTAATAGGATGAGAATTGTTTTAATTATTACATTATTCTTGGGGCTGTCATTTATAGGTGCAACACAAAATACCGATTCATTGGAACGTGTTAAGGTTAAATGGATTAATTCAGCTCGAATGGGAATGATATTTGATTCAAATTCAGGAGTTGTAGGAAGACTTTCAACACGCTATTTTACAGGTGTAGAGGTGAATAAATTTATCGTAGGTGTTGGTATTGGTTTGGATGATTATGAGCAAATTATTACTGCACCAATGTATATAGAATTAAAATATAAACTATCGAATTCAGCTAATACGCTTTTTTTATATTCTCAAGGTGGTTATAGCTTGCCCATTCAAAAAAGAAGTAATGAGCATAAAGCAGGTAATGGCGGTGTAAATATGGGGGCTGGATTTGGCTATCAATGGAAAGTAGGTGGGGTTACATTATTTTGCATGAATGGTATTCAGTTACAGCGGGTTAGTACAATTCCAGATATATATTACGATGTATTTTGGTATAATGATTTGGTTTATCCCCAATCAAGTACAGAAGTGATGCGAAAAATGAGGAGAGCAGTTTTTTTAATAGGAATTAATTTTTAATAAAAATAATACTTTGATTTACTTTTAAAATAACTATTTTTACTCAGGTAAATAAAAATTACAGTTTGAGTAAAATTAGAAATATAAAAGCAGCTCGAATAAAAACTAAAATCCTTGAAGAAACAAAATCTTTAATAGGTAAGGGTAGTTTTAAGGATTTATATGTAGCTGAATTGTGTGAAAGAGTGAAAATTTCAAAAGTAACACTCTTCAAATATTTTCCTCAAAAAGAAGACATTCTTCTTTATTATCAACGTATTTGGTGTT
>JAOULS010000112.1 GCA_029881895.1 Cyclobacteriaceae bacterium
CTGGCATACTGATTATCAACCACCTGAATGAAAAATAATTTAGTTAAAAAAATTACCCCAACTAGAATAAATATAAATCGAATAATATGTTTTCGATTTTCAATCATACTCTTCGTTTCTTAGTCAAGAATAGTAGTTGAAATAATAGAATTACTAGAAAGGTAAAAAAAGTACTTATAATTACTTTAAATAGGGTGAACCAAAAAAATGAAAAACCCCCTGCCTCAATAAAAAATAGAGCAAAATGATGGATGAAAAGTAAAGGAATAGCAAAGGTTGAAAACCACTGAATGCCCATAGTGGAGATGTTGGGTGAACTATTCGAATCATACCCTCCTTGTGGAGTCATCGTATTAGCCCAATAATACCTAATGAACGCAAATATAACAGCCGTGGAGGCATGGATGCCAAAACTATTATAAAAGACATCTACCATAAGCCCTAATACAAAAGCAATTAAAAGAACAATTATCCTATCTAGTTCGATTGGCAATAGTAAGATTATGGCAATATAAATAAAGCAAAAGCCAACATCAAAGAGGGCTACATTTCTAAAAATAACTACTTGTAATAAGAAGAAAATAACACTTTGAAAAATTATTTTGGCAGAGCTACTATTCATTTGTATCTAAAATAAAGTTTTCAAATTCAATTGAATCTTTTTCAATTTTCAACTTATTCTTTATTACATAAACAAAGGATAGTTTTGTGAAATCGTTTTCAAGCTTAACCTTAATGTCGTTGAAATTTTTATCTTCCTTTAATTCAACCGCCTCAATTATCCCAATAGGGATGTCTTCTGGAAACACAGCATTGTACCCAGAGGTAACAATCGTATCTCCTATTGATGGAGAAATATGTCTTGGAATATATTTTAAATCTGCTATTTGTGGGTCACTTCCTCCCCAATTTATTGTGCCAATAGTTCCTGTTCTTTTTATTTTAGAAGAGACCAAAACATTATTATGTAATAATGATACTAGGACGGCATAGTGCTTCGATACTGAATGTATTTTTCCAACCACTCCGTGTTGATTTATAACACCCATATCTGGAGCTAGTCCATTTGAACTTCCTTTATCAATTGTAATATAGTTGTTTAGCCATTGGGTAGTATTATTTATAACTTTAGCGTCTTGATATTCATACTGAGAAATGATTTCTGTATCGTCAACTTTCAGGTTACTCGTGTTAATTACAGACTGTTGGAGTGATGTGAGCTCTTGTCTTAATTTTGCATTCTCATGGGCCAATTCCTGATTTAAGGTTGTTAGGCCAAAATAATTTTGGGTGGCATTCGAAAATAAAATTATTTTGGCAACAATTTGATTAGAGCTATTAAAAGCAGATGCGCTTACAGATAAATCAGAAGAAAGAATCATCCAGGAAGAGAGTATTTCCAGAAGAACAAACACAAGCATTGCTCGATATTTGAAAAGCAACAGAAATAATCGTCCCATTTAGTTCGATGGCATTTTAAAAATAATTAATCCATTAATACTGGCTTGTATTTATTTAGGTGTTTTAGTGCAATGCCAGTTCCTCGCACTACGGCTCTTAGAGGATCTTCCGCTATATGGATGGGTAATTTCGTTTTTAGTGCCAAACGTTTATCTAGCCCTCTTAATAATGCTCCTCCTCCAGTAAGATAAATTCCTCTATCGTAAATATCCGCAGACAATTCTGGAGGTGAAATTTCCAATGCTTTCAAAATAGCTTCTTCTATTTTTGAAACGGCTTTGTCTAAAGCAAAGGCAATTTCTGAATAAGAAATTTTTATCACCTTAGGTATTCCTGTCATTAAATCACGACCACGAATTTCATAATCTTCAGGCCCATCATCTAATTCGGTTAAAGCCGAACCTACTTCCATTTTTACTTTTTCTGCCGTTCGTTCTCCAATCAGAAGGTTGTGTTGCCTTCTCATATAATCAAGAATATCTCTATTGAATGTATCACCAGCTACTCTAATTGATTGATCGCACACAATACCCGAAAGAGCAATTACCGCAATTTCGGTGGTTCCTCCTCCAATATCAACAATCATTGATCCAACAGGCTGTTCTATATCTATCCCTATACCTATGGCTGCTGCTATTGGCTCGTGAATCATATATACTTCTTTTGCTCCAGCATGCTCAGCAGAATCCCTAACCGCTCTTTTTTCCACTTCTGTAATTCCTGAAGGGATACATATTACCATTCTGTGTGATGAAGGTAAAAACTTTCTACCAACATCAATCATTTTAATCATGCCTCGAATCATGTGTTCGGCAGCATGGAAATCGGCAATAACACCATCTCGTAGTGGGCGAACGGTTTTTATTTCCTCGTGCGTCTTTTCATGCATTTGCATGGCTGTTCTTCCAATAGCTAAGACTTTGTTGGTGGACTTATTAATCGCAATAATTGACGGTTCATCCACAACAACTTTTTCTTTTTGAATAATAAGTGTGTTAGCTGTACCTAAATCAATTGCAATGTCACTAGAAAAGAAATCAAAAAATCCCATAGTTTATGGTTCTAAAATATTATTTGAGCTTAGAATTTTGTGAAAATACAAATTTGTTCTTAAATAATAACGGACTAACCTATAATTTTAATGTTTGAAATGGCGAGTCCCTGTAAACACCATTGTCATACCATTTTGATTACAATAATCAATAGAGCTTTGGTCTTTTACGGATCCTCCTGGCTGGATTACAGCCTTAATTCCTTGGTTAAAAGCTATTTCCACACAATCAGGGAAGGGAAAAAAGGCATCAGAAGCCATTACTGCTTTACTTAAATCAAACCCAAATTTCTTTGCTTTATCTATCGCTTGTTCCAAGGCATCTACACGAGAAGTTTGACCTACACCGCTTGCAAACAACTGACCATCAACAGCTAACACTATTGTGTTCGACTTTGTATGTTTTGCTAATTTATTAGCAAAAAGTAAAGCTTCTATTTGTTTAGTAGTTGGAGCGATAGTAGTGACGGTTTTTAAATCAGCATTTATTTCCACTTTCATATCTTTATCCATCCCAATTACACCATTAAGTAAGGTGCGGTATTGATAATCTGGCATTTTGACCTCCTTCTTTATTAAAAGGATTCTGTTTTTTTTGCCTTTTAAAATTTCCAGTGCGTCATCATCAAAGCTTGGGGCGATTAATACCTCTATAAAAAGTTTATTTATTTCTTCTGCTGCATCTTTATCTATCTTGCTATTTGATACGAGGACACCTCCAAATGCTGAAACAGGGTCGGCTGCTAAAGCTTTTAAATATGCCTCTTTTGCTGTTTCTCCAGTTGCCATGCCACAGGCATTGTTATGTTTCATAATCGCAAAGGCACATCCCTCACTAATTGGGAAATCATCGATTAGTGCTACAGCAGCATCAACATCAATTAAGTTATTATACGATAATTCTTTTCCGTGAAGCTTGTCAAAAAGGTCACTCATATTACCATAAAAAGCACCTTTTTGATGAGGGTTTTCGCCATAACGAAGTACTTGAGATTCGCGAATAGATGCTTTGTAGTGTAATGATTGACTTTCGGATGGTAGTGAGGTATTGAAGTAATTGAAAATAGCCGTATCGTAATGCGAACTAATGTCGAATGCTTTTGCTGCAAATAATTTCCGATCCATAAGTTCAGTACCACATGCTTTAGATTTTAACACTTCCTCTAGTGTTTGATATTGTTCTCTTGAAGAAATGATAACAACGTCCTTAAAATTTTTAGCGGCAGCACGGATTAAAGAAATGCCTCCAATATCAATTTTTTCAATAACATCTTCCTCAGATGCTCCAGAAGCAAGGGTTTCTTCAAAAGGGTATAGATCCACAATCACTAGGTCTATTTCAGGAATTTCAAATTCCTGTGCTTGTTTTACATCTTCCGGAAGTTCTCTTCGATGTAAAATGCCACCAAATACTTTTGGATGAAGTGTCTTCACTCTACCACCAAATATAGAAGGGTAACTGGTTAAATCCTCGACAGCGACTACTTCTGCGCCTTGTTCTTCAATAAATTTTTGAGTGCCTCCTGTAGAGTAAATTTTAACGCCATTTTCTTTTAATAATTGAATGATTGGCGCCAAATTATCTTTATAATATACGGAGATTAATGCTGATTTAATTTTTTTAATAGACATAACGAAGTGGTGGTTTTATAGAAAACACAAAGTTATTAAAAAATTACTGCTATTACGATAAATCGTAATGTGCATTTTTTCTCAAACAGCTATATTTATACCTATAACGAGGATTAATGCGTTATTTACAGAAACAAACCCTCTATTATCTCTGGGTAGTGAGCATGTTCGAGTTGATGAACTTTATTTGCAATATCTTCAGGAGCGTCAGAAGGCGAAAGGTTACATTTTGCTTGAAAAATGATTTGACCTTCGTCATAATGCTCATTTACATAATGAATTGTAATTCCTGTCTCAGTTTCTTTATTCTCTTTTATGGCATTATGAACATGCATCCCATACATTCCCTTCCCCCCATATTTTGGCAATAGAGCAGGGTGAATATTAATAATCTTATTTGGGAAGGCATTAACTAAATTTTTGGGGATCAACCACATAAAGCCAGCAAGTACAAGGAGGTCTACTTTCTTGTCTTGAAGTAATGATACGATTTGATCTGTATTTTTAAATGTTTGCTTGTCAAACACGCTTGTTTCTACTTCAAATTTTTCAGCTCGTTTTAGTGCAAAGGCTGAGGGGTTATTACTTAATAGTACTACTACTTCTATGGCAGGATGATGATGAAATTTTTTTAGTATTTCTTCTGCATTAGTCCCGCTTCCTGAAGCAAATATGGCGATTCTTTTTTTCATATTTAGATATTATAAATTATGCATTGCCATACTCAAAACACCCATCATCATCATTATTTTTGTAACTGTACTTAAGCTGTGAAATTCTTTTTTGGTATCCGCTTTATATATAATGATAAATAATGTTATCAGCATGATTATGTTTCCAAACATCAAAATTAGTCCGAATGAAGTAGCAAGGCTGAATAGAGCAAACGAAAGAGAAGCACCAAATAGAACGATGAAGAAAAACAAAAAACCCTTCGTCTTTCTTATTCCATAAACGATTGGCAATGTTTTACATCCAAACGCTTCATCTCCTTGTACATCCTCAATGTCTTTCACAATTTCTCTAATGACCGTATAGCCAAAGGCAAAGGCTGCATAAATTAGTACTAAAGGATTCTGTGAGTGATATATTAACTCAACAATATAAATGGATAACCCCGAAAGTAAGGCTACGGATATATTGCCGATCAAAACGATGCGTTTTAATTGATTTGAATATAACCAAAGTAATAGGGCACTAGTAAAGTTAATGATTGCCAAAATTGGCGCCACTATAAACCCGATACATATTCCTAAAAAATTAATAACAGTATGCGCTACCATTACTACTCTTCTCTTAATAATTTTCCCTACAATAACACGATTTGGCTTATTAATGTAGTCGATTTTAACATCGTAATAATCATTGATAATATAGCCTGATGCTGCTATTAATACCGAAGAGAAGGAAAGAAGAAAAAGGTCTAGGTTTTTAAGAACGGAAAACCAAGAGGGAGTAAAAGAGGTTAAGAAGATAGCCGTAAAATATTGGGCAAATACAATAATTAGTAAATTACCTATTCTCGTAAGTTTAATAAACCCTGATAAAGAAAAATTTTTTGCTGTTTTCACGATACACAAATATATAACATCAAAGCTAATTTATCGGAGCTTGAAGAAGTATTTGTAACAAAATGAATCGTTAATTTTATGTTCGTACAATTTAATTCACCTATTAAAAATGGATTAGTTCTACTGCATCTCCTTTCTTAATTTTTCCAGGCTTTATTACTTTGGCATAAATTCCACGTAGATGTAATGCTTTTCCGATTTCTGAATTCACAAAGATCATAGCATCCTTTCCAAAGCGTTCAATAAATTTTCTACATCCTAAATGAGGCACAGCGGTTACCACAACCACTGCTTCTTCGCCTATTGCAATTTGAGTACCTTCAGGCACATTGTCTTCACTCAAATCTAAGTCCACATATAGTTGATCCCCTGCCAAAGCCCAACGTTTTTTTTCTTGAGCTAATAATGCGATTAACCTCGCATTCATTATTGTTATCTGTGTGTCTTTTTCAGTGGTTTCACCTGTTCTTTTTTTCCAATTATCCCCAACTAAACCTTCTTCTATATTTAATACTCCGTTATTTAATACCTCTCTTTCTTCTACCTCAGGTCTTATAACGATCATCTCTAATGTCCCATTATTAATTGGGGAATTTAATACTTCAGGGAGACCCTGTTCAATTTCTTCTTTGGTTTTATGCTGCATTTTAGTTTTTTAAATAGTAATCCTAAAATGTAAGAAAAATAATTCATTTTCCGCAATTAAGATTTATACTATAAAGTATTAATAGCAAATACATACTAATTTATTAAAATTATTAATTGAAATAGTATTTATAATTAATAATTACTATATTATTTCTATATATAATTAATAATAGTAACAAAAAACTAAATTTACCGTCAAAATATAATACATGGACAATGTAGATAAGAAAATCATTAACGCGCTTAATAAAAATGGTCGAATTTCTGGGGCAGATATAGCCCGAAAAGTAAATTTGTCAGTTCCTGCAGTAACTGAGCGCTTGCGTAAGTTGAATACGTCTGGGATAATAGAACACTATACAGTACGATTAAACCGGTCTATGTTTGATTTAAACGTATTGGCCTATGTACATCTTTGGCTTGATCACATTCAATCCACAGAAATAAAGAATTATGTGGTTGGGTTGCCAGAGGTGTTAGAGTGTCATCATGTTGCTGGTGATTTTGATTTATTATTGAAAGTATTAGTTAAAGACACCGCTGCTTTAGAACAATTTTTGGTGAAAAAAATAAAAAGCAATAAGGCGGTAATCAGATCAAGCACAACTATAATAATGAGTACATACAAAGAAGAAATAAACGTGGAAATAGAATGACGGTTGAGAAGATTGAAAAAATGGTGCTAGGTTTTGAGAACGGTAGTTTTCCCAAAGAAAAATGGACACATATTGCTCATTTTGAAATGGCCTTATGGTATACCTATCACGAACCTATTCATACAGCCAAAAAATTAATAAAAGAAGGGATAAAAAAGTACAACATTGCTGTAGGAGGTAAAAACACTCCTTCAGAAGGTTATCATGAAACCCTTACCGAGTTATACATTCAGCTAATCATAAGGTATCAATTAAGCTTTAAAAACGAATACGATTTTGAAACTCTTTTAAAAGGGTTGTATCATCAAAGTTTCTTAGATAAAAACCATCTTTTTCAATGGTATACAAAGGAAAAATTAATGAGTAAAGAGGCTCGTTTGAATTGGGTTGAACCTGATTTAAAGCCGATCTTTTAACCGAAAGGAATCACGGTCATTCGTTATCATACGGTTTATCGAATGACAGTGATTACCTCCTCCTTGATTAAACCCTCAAGACGAATATTATTGCATAATGCGGATTAAAACTTCAAACTCAAGGAAGTAAAAAAGTTAGTTCCTGCTTGTGGGTAATAGTAGTTTTCTCTTATGGTGTTTCCTCCGCCACCATACCCAAATGTATAGCCGTTTGACTCGTATTCTTCATTAAATATATTATTGACTAAAAGTTGGATGCCCACGTCTTTTATTAGTTTGGTATTAAAATGGTATCCAATAGTTAAATCACTTACAAAATAGGCATCAATAGCTCTTGTGTTATTTGATGTGTTGTCCAAAAATTGTTTCCCAACATATTTAGACTGAACCCCAACGGAAAACCCTTTAAATGGGTTGTAATTTACTATAGAACTTGCTATGATAGATGGAGAGAAAGAAATGTTGGTGTTGTCAAAATTAGTGTTAATCACGTTATACTCGTTCCAGTTTAGACCATAGTCATACAGTATGTCGGTAAATGTCACGATTTTATTTTGGCTAAGTGTTGCGTTTGCCATCCAAACAATTTTTTTAGAAAGGTTGTAACTTCCCTCTATTTCCACCCCTCTTCGGTAGCTTTTATCAACATTCGTTCTTATTGGATTTCCTACATCGTTTAGCTCACCAGTAAGTACAAGTTGATTTTTGTAATTCATATAATAGATATTAACCCCTAACATATAGTCACTACCCGTGTTTTTATATCCAATTTCTACATCTTGCAATGTTTCATTCTGTGGAGGGAGGGATGAATCAATAAAATCGTTTCGTACAGGCTCACGGTTGCCTATGGCAAATGAACCATAAAGACTTGAAGCATCGTCAATCTGAAAAGTAGCACCTATTTTTGGGTTGAAAAAGTTGAAAACAGATTGAACATTAATAGGCTGTAAATCATTATCAATTCCATTGGCCGTATAATCAATCGTTCTATATTGTAAGTCTACAAACAAGTTCAGTTTTTCTATTACTTGAATAGTCGCTTTCCAGTACAGATTAAAATCTTGTTTCTTCCCCGTGTTATCATAGTACCTGTCTCGAATAGGTGCATTTCCGGCATATTGCGCCCAAATTACTTCACCAAAATGATCTCCATCATACATATTGTAGCCTCCCCCAATGGTAGAATTTATTTTTCCTTTCGAATAATCTAAAGAAAATGTCATTCCCCCAAAATGATTGTTTAGCCATCTTCTTCGAATAATGTCGGATGTCTTGATGGTATCTACCAAACCTACAGGGATATAATCAATACCATAATCTTGCAAATCTTCACCCGCTTTATACTGCTCATAATACCCTCTGCCATAGGTATAATGAAGAGCAGAAGTTAAATTCCAATGGGTATTAAACTGATGTGATAAATGCAATTGATAATGATCTTGTTGGTAATGGTCTACTTCATTGTCGTATTCATAATAGTTATACGTTCTCCCAGCATTAAGAAGGTTATCGCGCTGGCTGTCAGATAACCAATTATTATCTACCACTTCTTTCATTCCTGCAGCATCATTT
>JAOULS010000006.1 GCA_029881895.1 Cyclobacteriaceae bacterium
GAGTATTGCTCTCCCCATCAGAGTCCTCTGCGAGAGACTCTGATGGGGAGCAAGAGACTCTGAGAAGGGAAAGAAAGAACCAATCAACCTATTTATATTTATGAACTACTACCCTTCTATCACCTTCCACAAATACCTTTATACGGACAGTTTTCGCATTTTTTTTCGTCTTCTGTCTGATCAAAAGGAACAAAGGGAGAATACATTTCCGACAACAAATCCTTGAGGTAACCTTCAAACTCAGCTAATATGGGCTTTACATTTACTACCTGTTCTTTTTCTATTTCCAAATGATAATCAAATTTTTTACTAAACGCTTCCTTCGTGTTAAAAACGCCAGGTAGAACAGCTCCTTTAAACGCTTGGTTATTCCGAACATAAAGTAAAGAATAGAGTATGGTTTGCATCGCTGCCTTATTTCTTTTAGAAGCGTCTCGATCAAATAGTGATTGAACACTTTCCACTTTTCGATTGTCTTTGCCTGTTTTATAATCAATAACACGAATCCGTTCTCCCTTTAAATCGATACGGTCAATAATTCCTTTCAAACCAATTAAAATTGTCCCCTCTCCCCATTCAACATCAACATTAATCGTGTAATCCTTCGATTCTAATCCTACAATTTCGAATGGTGCATAATCAGAATCTCGTTTTAAAACCTGGGCTACATATTTTTTGATTACTTCAAAAGCAAGTATTCTCTTCCCTTCCAATTCCATGTTATGGATGTCTTCTGTATAATGTGTAGCGAATGCTTCTTTTACCGCATCATCTATTAACAACTTCAATTCTTTGAAATCCTCCTTCTCAATTACAACATTGCGCTTTTGTGTATAGAGGTTTTCCATAGCATGGTGCAACAAATTTCCAAACACCATCGGGTCTATCTGATCCTGTAATTCATTATATTCATATATTTCAGCCACATAACGAAAATAAAATCGCAATCGACAATCAAGGTAGAGGTTTAATGCCGAAGGAGTTAAACGTTTCTGAGAAGCATCATCTGGAGATACTTGGTATTTTTTTAAGGCCTCAAAAACACTCTCCGATTTTTCTATTACAATAGGTTTTTGAGTTTTAATAGCTATTGTGTGAGACAACGTAGTGAGTTCAACAGGTCTTTTACTTTCATATTTTAGTTGCTGGACAAACCTACTCAACTCGCCTCCACCAGTCACACCTCCTTCTGTAGTATAAAACAAATGTACAATTTCAGCCTTATGCAGCAGTCTATAAAACAAATACGCATAGATAGCGTCTTGTTGATCGAAAGTGGGTAAACCATATCCCTTTCTGATATTATAAGGAACAAAGGAATGTCCTTTACCAGCAGAAGGAAAAGACCCTTCGTTCATCGAGAGAATGAACACATTTTCAAAATCAAGGTTTCGGGTTTCCAAAACCCCCATGATTTGAAGCCCATTTAGCGGCTCTCCTGTAAATGGAAGTCGCAACGATTGCATCATTTGACTAAACAAACGTATAAATGCGGCTAAATCTAAATCGAGTCTAAATTGTTCAACAACTTCTTTAATTCTGTTTAACTGTGTGTAAAACTGATACGCATACTCTTTTTCAATTAAACTAACTTCATCAGTAACTGTCACCAAACCGATCACCTTTTGTAGGTATACAATAATATCACTAGTGTTTTCAACTTTCTGAAATACTGTCGGAATTATTAATTCGTCTGCCTGTAACTGATCAACGTTTATACGTATCCAGTTGTGTGATTCTATGTTTTTAATATTGGCAAGTGCTTGCTGGGGGATATACTGCTGAATAAGAGGATGCTTAAAGACACGGAGCGTATTTTTATAATAAAAAGTGCAGCGCCCTTTTGATTGTTCTTTTGATTGCTGCTGTAACTCTAAAAGAAGCTCTACTAGACTGTATATAGGGGTGTTAACTAGTGGAAACCCCATTGTCACATTTATTTTTTTGATCGATTCGGGTAATGAATTTAACACAGGAAACAGTAAGTTTTCATCTGGAAGTACAATTACTGTTTTTTCAGGATTGAAATTTCCTTGTTTTTGGATCTCACTAATAATAGTACCAAGTAGCTTTACCTGTCCCGTTTTTTGGGCTACGGCATTCAAATAGATAGGCGTGCTATTCTTGTCCTCAATATTAGTAGGATATGGCTCTTCTAAGCTTTTTGCAAATACCTTTTTCTTTTTGTACTCCCTCAAAAAACTACCAGCTTCTTGCCTCTCATCATACATATAATAGGCATCTACATCCCATTTTATCTCTGCTCCTTCCTCAATGAAATGAGTGATTATTCTTTCTTCACTTGTTGTAAGGGCATTAAAACCAGCGAAAATAATGGGTTGATTTTTGTTGATTTTTGGTAAATTATTGGCTACCTCTTTATACACCAAGCCTGTGTAAGCACTATTTTTATTTTTTAGAGTAGTCGTAAATTCACTATAAATATCATAAAGTTTTCCCCATATCATTTGAAAATTCTTCTTCTCTTCAGAAGACTGATCTGAAAATGTACTCCAAAACTCTACAATTATTTTTTTCTGCTCGTGGGTTAAATAATCAAAATAATCATCCAAAGCTTTTTGATTACTCAAGTCAGTAAATAAATATTTAGCATCAATCAAATACTTGTCTATGTCTTCGAAATCTCCCAATAGCATTTCTCCCCAGTAATAGAAACGTTCAAAGCTTTCTGCACCACTTATGTGCTTCCTATACACTTGGTACAACTCTACAATTAAGGTGAATTTATCTGTCGCTTGCAATCGACAATATTGTCGAACGAAATCCTCCATACTTAAAATTGCAGGAGACCAAATTGGGACGCTCAATTCTTCGGCTAAATATTTTCTAAAAAACAGCCCCGCTCTTTGGTTGGGAAAAACCAACGTCACCTCATCTATACGATCGTCATATTTTGATTGAACGTGTTGTGCGATTTGCTTTAAAAACGGAAGTACTGTCATATTTTATTTTATTAAACGGATACTACTTCTGCCTTTTCCACATAAAACAAATAACCACTTACCTGTGAATACCCCATTTCTGTTAACAAACGAATGTATCTTTTCACTTGCTCTTTATCCTTTTCTCTAGGAACACCTGTTTTATAGTCAACAACTACCGCTTTTTCGTCAGAGATCATCACCCGATCCATTCTATACATTTCTCCAGACTTTGGTAATACGGGTACTTCTGTTTTTACTTGCCATTTTTTATCAAACCAATTCAATACTTCTTCGTTTTTAAACATTTTTATAACAGCACTACTTAATTCCACTTTATCCTTTTCCGTAATCATCCCCTCAAACTTCATTGCATCTAATGCTTTGGGTAGTTGATCAGTAGTAATGATCCTCGCCATCAAGTCATGAATAAGATTTCCGTAATTTATACTAGATTGTTGCTGATCGGCTGTGGTATTAAAAAAAGTTTCAGAACTAAATTTGACCGCCATTTTATTTTGCCATGAATTGGAAATATATTGAAAAGGAATTTCATCTTTAACTATAATAGCTTCTACCTCTTCCTTCTCTCCTAATTGACCAAATCTGAAAACATTTGATTCTTCATTCCAACTACCATTAAGCGCCTTGTAGTTATGCTTCAATACTTCAAACATTAAATCCGAAACACAAGTAATCTCTTTTCCTTGTTCTCCACTAAATGTAAAAAGATAATCTTCGGCCCTAGTAAGTGCTACGTACAATAAATTAAAATTATCCATATACGCTTGTAACATTTCGTTGTAATAGGCTTTCTCAAACTCTGTTTTTTTCAAATTAGCACCATAATTAATAGGCAAAAATGGAATAGCATTAAAAGGAGGGCTGTCACTATCAATCCACATCCTTGTTTCTTTTAATCCTCTACTATCATGATCAATATCCCAATTGCAAAAAGGAACAATTACTGCTTTAAACTGTAATCCTTTAGATTTATGAATGGTCATTACCCTAGCGGCATTGGCTTGTTCGGGCAGTTTCACAAATTGCTTATGGTTAAATTCATCCCACCATTGTAAAAAAGAAGTGGTATCTCCCGTATGATTCATTCCGTACTCTAGCACAACATCTTGAAATGATTGAATATACGTGTACTCTCCTTCTTGTTTTTGTAGACCAAATATTCGGATTAACATCTCTATTAAATCGACAAGCGGAAGCTTTTTCAAATGCAACTGCTGTAAAAAAAAATCATTTGGTAAAAAATGTTCTATAGCATGAGCATTAAATATTTTATCAGGAACAGTAATATCACCTTTACTTGCCTGATAAAAATAGACCAAATTAGCCAGTGCTATTTGGTCGTTATTGTTATTGAGGTATTGTAGCGTATGAATTAAGAGCTGAACAGCATGAGAGGCACCCAACATAAGGGATTCATTACTTACAATATTATATGAATAGCCTTTTTTTGCTTTATCAGAATTTTTATAATCAATTAAATAATCAGCGATTAATTTTTCATGCTTCCCTCCTCGCACTAAAAAAGCGATCTCATTCACCTTCACTCCACGATCTTGTAAATTTTCTAGCAACAAAGGGATTCTATCTAGGACTATGTCACTCCATTTTTTTTCTTCTTCTACATTATCTTTCACAAAAGAAAAGGAAAGATAACCTTCATATTTTTCTTTATTAAGCTCAGGTTGTAACTGTGCTACATCTTCATACGCCTGTTCTATTAGCAATGCGTTTTTTTCCACCTCTTCCTTTTCTTCTCCTTCTAATTCTATTTTATCAATAAACAATTCCGACAACAATTTTGCACCCTTATTAAACAGGGTATTGTTTACCTCAATTACGTTTTTTGCACTCCTAAAATTATTATTCAACCTTCTAATATCAGCATATTCACTTCCTATTTGGTCTTCGACTTTATGCTGAAGTAATTGCCAATCTCCTCCTCGCCACCTGTAAATAGATTGCTTCACATCCCCTACCAACAAGTTTTTATACCCCTCAGATAAGCTATTCTGTACTAAGGGAAAGAAGTTTCCCCATTGAAAACCGGATGTATCCTGAAATTCATCAATTAGATAATTTTTGTAAAACGCTCCTGTCTTTTCATATATAAAAGGGGTGTCGTTATCTTCAACAATCTTCTTTAAAAAGGTATTAGCATCAGAAATTAACATTATTCCTTCTCGCTCTTTATATTCTATTAATTTCGAAGTCACATCTAACAAAATCCCAAAGGCATACATGTTTTTTTGAGCCACTTGGGCGGTCGCATAGGCTCTCAATCCATCATTTACAAATTGTACCGACTCATTAAGAAGTAGCATCAACTTGTCTTCTACTACTGCTGCAATACGTTCTTTTATATTGCTTTTTTTAGTATACCAGGCCTCTACGGTGTCTAAAGCTGGACGTTGATAACTATTCAACTGTAGTTTAGTGACATCAAAAGGAGGGTTTTGCAACTTTTGAAAATAACCAGCAGGTCCCTGTATTTTTCTAAAAAAATCTCCCACATTGAGCTCATGCTCATCCATAATCGCAAAAGCTTCTTGCCCATACTTTTTAACGGAAAACTCAAAATCAGATGTGATTTTATTTAACTCAGCAAGAAACGATTTGAAAAACACTTTATCAGAGGCTATAGCAACCAATTCCTTTTCTTTCCCCTTATATCCTTCACTAAATAGTTCTTTGGCAAAACGGACGATGTCTTGTTTTATATCCCATGATTTACTGTCCTCTACTTTTTTTGAAGCAAAATTTATGAGCCATTTGGTTAGTACCTCATCCTTACCAACCTCTTCAAACATATCATCCACTACTTTATCAAGTACTTCATTTTGATCGAGCTCCAGTTGAAAGCCACCATGAAGGCCTACTTCTTTGGAAAATGAACGAATTACCTTCTGAAAAAAGGCATCTATTGTAGCTATTGAGAATTGACTATAATTGTGCAATATCATTGAAAGAACCTCACCACACTGTTTTTGAAAATCCTCTTCACTTAGGTTCAGCTCGTTCATGAGTTCGTGTCCCATACTATGGCTTTCACCCTTCGAAAAAATACTTAGATAGTCAACGATACGACTCTTCATTTCAGCAGTAGCCTTATTAGTAAAGGTAACCGCCAAAATGTGCTTAAAATAAGTCGGTCGTGTTAATGCCAACTTCAAATATTCTTTGGCCAGCGTGTACGTTTTCCCCGATCCTGCGGAAGATCTATATACAACAAAAGATTTGTTATCCATCAATTACAATATGGAGAAGATTGACATAAGAACAAAGAAGAAGTATTAAGAAAACTTCACCTCTTATAATCAACGTGAAATAAATAGTAGTGTAAATTTCATACTCCCTCACTTCTCTACTCCAAGAAGTCAATAATAATAAGGTCACTCCAGAAAATTAAAATAAAATCTCATCCAAACTTGTCTTATTAATGTGCACAAACTTCGATCTCCATTAGCAAATATTCTTGGTTTAGTAAACCTTATTAACACCAGCAAAGAACCAGCCGATCAACGAGAGGCAGTCGGTCGGTTGAAAATAGCTGCCGATGAGTTAAACAATGTGGTTATCGATATTAGAAAAACACTAGAAAAAACAAATCCAAATCCATAGAAAAACACACCTTCAATAAGTCTTATTTTGCAAAACTTACTGAACGCATTTCTCGAATTACGGTAACTTTAATTTGGCCTGGGTATTGCATGTCCTTCTCAATTTTTTGAGAGATATCAAAGGATAGCATTCCTGCTCTATCATCCGTTACGGAATCGGCATCTACCATTACTCTCAATTCTCTACCTGCTTGAATAGCGTAACATTTATTCACCCCATCAAAGCTCAATGCCAACTCTTCTAATTCTTTCAGTCGTTTAATGTACGACTCCATCACCTCTCTTCTTGCCCCAGGTCTAGCGCCCGATATGGCATCACACGCCTGTACAATTGGGGAAAGTAGATTTGTCATTTCGATCTCATCATGGTGAGCACCTATTGCGTTACAAATCTTTGGATGTTCTTTGTACTTTTCTGCCAACTCCATACCTATAAGCGCGTGAGGCTTTTCTGCTTCCTCTGGCCACACTTTACCAATATCATGTAATAGTCCTGCCCGTTTTGCTTGTTTGGGGTTAAGTCCTAATTCTGATGCCATAATAGCACAAAGATTCGCTACTTCTCGCGAGTGTTGTAATAGATTCTGTCCATAAGACGAACGGAATCGCATACGACCTACCATTTTGATTAACTCAGGGTGTACTCCGTGTATTCCCAAATCAATCACTGTTCTTTCACCAATCTCAACTATTTCTTCTTCAATGTTCTTTTTCGTTTTGGCAACGATCTCCTCTATTCTAGCGGGGTGTATTCTCCCATCTGTCACTAATCTATGTAGCGATAATCGAGCGATCTCTCTTCGAACTGGATCAAATCCTGAAATAATGATGGCCTCTGGAGTATCATCGACAATAATTTCCACTCCTGTAACAGCTTCTAAAGCCCTAATATTACGCCCTTCTCGGCCAATGATTTTGCCTTTAATATCATCACTCTCTATATTAAATATGGAGACACAGTTTTCAATAGCATGTTCGGTTGCCGTTCGTTGTATCGTATCTAAGACTATTTTTTTAGCGTCTTTAGTCGCCTTCAATTTCGCTTCTTCCAAGATATCTTTGATCACTGATGACGCCTTTGTTTCCGCTTCATTTTTCAACGTATCCATCAGTTGCTCTCTAGCGTCATCTGCCGTCAGACTTGATACTTTTTCTAATATTTGTACCTTCTGATCATTAAATTTATCAAGTTCAATTTTTTTCTTGTTCACTATATCAAGCTGAGCAGAAAGGTTTTCTTTCATGCTTTCAATTTCTTCCTTCCTTCGCTTGTTCTGTTCTATTTCTTTTGAAAGTGATTGTTCTCGTTGTTTTATCTTATTTTCATTCGAAATAATTTGATTCTTCTTTCTGTTTGACTCCTCCTCAAATTCAGTTTTTAGCTTCAAGAATTTCTCTTTCGCTTCTATTATTTTATCTTTCTTAATGTTTTCGGCAGAAATTTCAGCTTCTTTCAAAATGAGCTTTGATTGCTCTTTCACTTTATTTTCTTCTTCTTTATTCGATTTTGCTAACGCAATTTTACCGATTACAAACCCAAGAACTGTACCTACAATCCCCGTAATTATGATATATAGTGGTTCACCCATTTCTTTACTATTATAATAGTTAAATCACCTATGGTTTCATAGGCTTCAAAATTAGGAGGGGATAATCCTTAGAAATAGATAAGAGAAAATATATTTAGGAATATAAACTTAAAGTGCCTTAGAAACGAGTTCGTTTAATTCATTCACTTTTTTAAAAACATCTTCGCTTATGTTTGCATTTTCGCCATCGGCTTGAAGTTTATCTACTAAACTATCAAATGCAACCATTGCTAAAAGGTCTTGTTTATCGTCTATTCCAAATTGTTCACGGTACGATTTTATTCTTTCGTTTATAATTTTACCTGCTCTTCTCACATTCTCTTCATCTTCAGGCTTTACTTTCATAGGATACTCTCTATCTGCAATCCTAATTTTTATCGAAAGTTGATCCATTGTCGTACGCTTACTATTTTATTTGCTTAAGTGCTCTATACACCTATCAATTTCTCTTATATATTCATCTATTCTCTCTTTCAGTTCAGATGAATCTCCTCCAACATCAATACTCTCTACAATCTTACCAATTTTAATTTGATTTTGAAAATTAACTAATTGATCTTCTTTGGTTTTGAGTAGGTTTTTTAATTCAGTCTTTTCATTACGCAATTGTTGAATTTCATTCGTAGCTGTTTCATACGCTATCACTAACAACTTTAGCTTGCGTTCCAACGATGACAATTGCATTTTTAATCGATCCTGACTCATATTATTTTCTAATGATAGCGTCTAATTCTAGTTCAAACCTCACCATTAATCTATTCATTGTTTTATCAATCACCTTATCTGTAAGCGTTTTATGTTTGTCTTCTAATAAAAAACTCATCGCATAGGCTTTTTTACCTTCATCTATTTTTTCACCTTCATAAACATCAAATACATTTATTTGTTTCAATAAATTTCTTTCTGTTGCCAAAGCCACCTTCCTCACTTGTTCAAAAGTAATGTTTTTATCGATTACCAAAGACAAATCTCTTCGTACTTCTGGAAATTTAGATACTTCTTCGAACACTATATTATCACTTACTTGTTTCAAAAGCAAATCCCAATGAATATCTCCAAAAAATATTTCTTGTTTTATGCCAATTTCCTTAGTGATTTTACTTGCTACTTTTCCAACATTTGCCACCAACACGTTGTCGATCATCAAGCCTATTCCATATTCAAACAACGAACTTTCTAGTTGTTGATACGCTACATTTGCAGGTGTTATTTTTTTGATAATTGACAATACATCTGACAATACATCATAATAATCGGCTTTTTTAGTTTTTGTACTCCAATGTTCTTGTACAATATTTCCAGATAAAAAGATAGCCATTCTCTCCTCTTCCAAGTAAGTATTTCTTACTTTTTTATATGTGTTTCCAAACTCTAAAAGTTTTATATCTTTTTGCTTTCGATTGATGTTATGTGCTAAAACTTCTAGTCCCGTAAACAAAAGCGATTGGCGCATTACGCCCAAGTCTTCACTTAGTTTATTGAGAATCACTACATTTTCCTCTACGTTGTATCCCCCTAACTCAGCATATCCTGGCTTTGTTAATGAGTTGGTCATTATTTCAAAATACCCCTTACTATTGAGTAACTGAGTTACTTTATTACGTGTTTTATGTTTATCTTTTTTAGGAAAATCAGCTAAAAAATCGGCACTATTGTAAGGAGGTGTTTCCACATTATTAAACCCATAAATTCGCAGAATTTCTTCAATTATATCCGCCTCACGAGTAACATCTACACGATATGGAGGGACGGAAACAGTAAATGTGGTTTCACTATCTTCTACTATTTCAATATCAAGAGAGGTGAGAATACGATGAATTCGTTCCTTTTCTATCTCTTTTCCTATTAAACGGGTAATATTTCTATATTTCACCTCGAAGGTGAAATTATCAATCGGATTTGGGTATACATCAATTACTTCACCACATATTTCCCCACCAGCAACTTGCTTTATAAGCATTGCTGCCCGTTTTAAGGCATATACAGTAATATTGGGATCTGTTCCTCGTTCATACCTGAACGAAGCATCTGTTTTAAGTCCATGTACTCGTGCTGTTTTTCTAATATAATCTGGGGAAAAATAAGCACACTCTAAAAACACATTTTTAGTGCTATCCGACACCCCTGATTTTACTCCTCCAAAAACACCTCCGATACACATTCCTGTGTTTTCACCGTCACAAATCATTAAATCAGTTGACGCAAGCTTTCTTTTTTCTTCATCAAGGGTAATAAACTCCGTATTTTCTTGTAGCGTTTTCACCACTACTTTATTGCCTTTTATTTGATCTGCATCAAAGGCATGAAGTGGCTGACCTACCTCGTGTAAAACAAAGTTCGTAACATCGACAATATTATTTATCGGTGATAAGCCAATTGATCTTAATTTCATTTTCAACCAATCGGGCGATTCTTTAACTTCAACATCTACAATCGATACTCCCGAATAGCGTGGACATCCTTTTTGATCTTCAACTACCACCTCTATAGCAGCATTACGGTTATCAATTTTAAACGCATCTACTGACGGCCACTTTACCTCTACTCCCAATACCGCTTTTAGATCGCGTGCCACTCCTATATGTCCCGTTGCATCAGCACGGTTTGGCGTAAGCCCTATTTCTAAGATAGTGTCATTTTCTATATCAAAATACTTACTAGCAGGGGTGCCATTCAACAAATCAGTAGCTAGCACTAAAATTCCATCATGATCATCACCAAGACCTAACTCGTCTTCTGCGCAAATCATCCCCATAGAAACCTCTCCTCTAATTTTAGCTTTCTTGATTTTAAATGCATTTTCACCATCGGGGTATAGCGTACACCCTACTGTAGCGACTGCTACTTTTTGACCAGCTGCCACATTGGGAGCTCCACAAACAATTGGTACAGGATTATCTTCACCGATATCAACTGTGGTAATGTTTAATTTGTCGGCACCAGGGTGTTTCTCACAAGTCAACACTTCTCCAATTACTACTCCTTCTAACCCACCTTTTATTTGTTCAAAAGGCGCTACACCTTCTACTTCTAGCCCCGTATCGGTTAATAATTTACTTATCGTTTCAGCTGACTTATTATCAACTTCTATATATTCTTTTAACCAGTTAAGCGATATTTTCATAAATCACGTTTTTACCTGAAAAACAGGTTGTATTTCATAAATGAGAATTAACTAACAAAATTAATAATTTCGTGCTAGGGAATGCTTTATGACTTATTTTTTATTCAAAATTCTTTTCCCCCGCCTCAATTGCAACCATTAACAGATTTTCTTTGGGAGGAAACGGACAACTAAAATCTTCTGAATAAGCACAATAAGGGTTGTAAGCATAATTAAAATCGAGTGTCATGAACGAACCTCCATCATGTTCTACTTCCAGGTATCGCCCAGCTCCATACGTATCAATCGCACTAGTCCCGTCTCCAAAAGCTAAAAACAAGGATCCATCAAAGTCATCTCCGACCATTTCTAATATCACCAATCGATACATTTCGTTATCAATTTCGAACGCTACATAACCATACTCCAAATACTGTTTATGTAATGCATCACTAGTTGATAATGTTATTATTTTTTTATCTTCAATATCAATGAATTCAGCTCTTACTTTAAACTTCAAGTCGGGAGCATAATATTTTAACCCATCAAACTTCGAGAAATCATTGGCAAAAGGAGAGTCGTCTGCTGTTTGAAAATCAATGTTTTTTTTGCGTCTGTGTTCAGTAAGTGCTTTAATATACGCTTCATCGGTTTCACCGTTATTAAAACTATTGACTACTACAGCCAACATTACGCCAACTACTACCAATAAGATGATGTTATTCCTTTTCATTGTGGACAAATCGTTGTTCTTTAACAAAGATAAAGGATGAAACCCAGTTATCTACCACAGAATTGAATGATTTCTACAATATTCCCTCATCGGCAAAGCTGTAATAACCATTGTCGGTGAAAATAAGATGATCGAGTACTAAAATATCCAATGCTTGCCCTGCCTTTTTTATTTTTTCGGTCAGTGATTTATCCGCTTCACTAGGCTTTAAATTACCTGACGGATGATTATGTGTTAATATTATTCCGCTCGACAATTCTTCTAGTGCTACTTTGAAAATTATTTTAGGGTCAACCACAGTACCCGAAACACCCCCCGAACTTATTTGTTGTTTCTTCAAAACCGTATTATTTCTACTCAACAGAATTACCCAAAATTCTTCATGGGATAAATCTGTTAAATGAGGCTTCATAATTGTATACACCTCTTCAGAAGACGAAATTTTAGCTTTTGTTTTTGATTCTGAATCTCTTTTTCGTCTGCCTAATTCCAATGCACTTATGATATTAATTGCTTTGGCTTCTCCAATCCCCTTAAATTTCATTAACTCTTTTACAGAAAGTTTCGCAAGTGCATTAAGGTCATTCTCTACACCATTTAATATTTGTTTCGCCACCTCCACAGCAGTTAATGAGGTTGTTCCTGAACCAATTATTATCGCAATTAATTCTGCATCAGACAATGATGCTTTGCCTTTGAGCATCAATTTCTCTCTAGGACGATCTTCCTCCGCCCAATTTTTAATGGTTAAGTTTGGGTATTCATTCATCTAAATTGCTTTAAAAACTCAAAATATTCACTTTATTGTTTAAAATCTGTAGGAAAGGGTTAATAGCACCGAAGAATTTGACAAACCATAACTTACTCCTGATACATCTTTTTTATCATCAAATGTATCATAAATCCCATTTGAATAAAATGTAGTAGTTTGTATTGAATTACCTTTTATATATGTTAAATGAGGCATTAATTCTGCCCCAATAATAAAATCGTTACTTATCAAATAATTTAATCCAACTAATAAATTAATCCCTGACTCAAAAGTTTCTCTACTTCGTTTCCAATCTTGATCAATACTTGTTCTATCATTATTTTCATATTTCGATAATCTATAGTTAAAAGAAACATCAGTGCCATATCGAAATTCTAATTTCTCAAAAATTTCCTTCCTGAATTCTTTTCCAAACTTAAAACCTACTGCCAATGAATTATCCTCAAAACTACTACTGTCGGATTCTTCAGACAAATTACCCCCAGAAACAAAAAGTGTATTAAATCTCCATAAAGATTTATTCGTTCCTGTTTTATAGGTCAATCCGAAACCATTCAAACTCTGGAAAGCCAAACCCACTTCTTTTTGCTGTGCTTTTTGTTGAGAAAATAATTGAACTGATGTTGCTAGTACAAGAGAAAGTAAAATAGTTTTTTTCATGATTTTATATTTAGACAATTAATGTTAAAACTTGTACTAAGCAATTATAAAGCCAATTATATATTATACTAACTGGTTAAACTTAAAAAAAGTGAATTTTGCGAGTGTAATTGGAGAGGTTGACAAACCATGATAATAATTATTACTCAAACTACCTTTAATAGTACTTAGTTAGAAATTAAATAACCGACTTTTAAGAAGCTAGAATTATGAATTTACTCATAAACGAATTGGATAATATCAACTCAACAAATTCATCAGTATAAAACTTTGTAAACGCAAAAAGTCCTTCACCATACGATGAAGGACTTCTTAATAATTTTGAATCAGCTATTACAGCGCGTTAACGAACTTCTGTAAACTTGATTTGTTATGAGCGGCTTTATTCTTATGAATAATGTTTTTCTTCGCTAGTTTATCAATCATACCCGCTACTGTTTTGAAAAGCTCTTGCGCTTCAACCTTATCAGTAGTACCTCTTAATCTTTTGATAAAAGTACGAGTAGTTTTGTGCTGATACTTGTTTCTAAGTCTTTTAGCGTTATTCGATCTTATTCTTTTTAATGCCGATTTGTGATTTGCCATATCCTTTATTCAATCTTTCCTTTTCAATTTTGAGTGTGCAAAGGTAACTCTAAAATATTTATTTACAAACTACACGTATATTATTTTGTAACAAATATAGAATTACTTTCTCTTTTCTATATTTTTATAGTCACTTGTCTCAATTCGCTATAAATGAAAGTAAATAAATATCTTGTTCAAATAATAATCGTGTTTTTATGCAGCTCATTTATGACAATGAAATGGGGATTTTATGCTCACAAATTCATAAATCGAATAGCAATATTCACATTACCTGAAGAAATGATTGGTTTTTACAAACACCACATTCATTACTTAACGGAAAATGCCGTAAATCCCGATCGTAGAAGATATGCGGTAGAAGGAGAAGCACCCAAGCATTATATTGATATTGATGTGTATGGAGATAGTGCTATTTACACACTACCACGCTATTGGGATGAGGCTGTTGAAACCTATACGGAAGACACATTAATGGCTTATGGCATTGTTCCATGGCAAATAAATTTCATTCACTATCAACTTACCGATGCCTTTTCCATAGGCGATGTGGATCAAATAGTACGAATTTCGGCTGACCTAGGACATTATGTTGCCGATAGCAATGTACCTCTTCATACCACAAAGAACTACAACGGGCAATTAACAGACCAAAAAGGAATTCACGGTTTCTGGGAATCTAGACTTCCCGAATTGTATCATTCGAGCTACAATGTGTTTACGGGTAAGGCAAAATACATTGATAACGTACAACTCGAAGCTTGGAAAGGAGTAATTCAAGCGCACTTGGCATTGGACTCAGTCTTACTATTCGAAAAAGAACTCTCGGAACGAATAAGTGAAGATAAAAAATATACGTTTGAACAACGAGGGCAAAATACTATAAAAACCTATTCCAAAAATTTCAGTAATCACTACCACAAAGCACTAAACGGGATGGTAGAACGCCAAATGAAACGATCTATAAAAATGGTGGGCGACATTTGGTACACGTGTTGGGTCAATGCTGGCCAACCTGATTTAAACAAACTCATCGATATCCCATTTACAGAAGAAGAACTCGCTCAACGAAAACAACTATTGGAGGAATGGAAAAAACAAAAATATGAATCGAGGAGTCATGAGCATTAATCAGAAACATTCACCAACTCCATATCTTTAACAACCGCATATTTTGGTTCAATCACCCACTCTCCCTTTTTGTTTATAACCCCCCATTTATTGCTTTTTTTCGCTGCTGCATAACCATTTTTAAAATCTCTAACTGCATCAAATTTCAAATCAATAACCGTTTCTCCTTTACTATTGATAAAACCGACCAAATAATTTTCTTTAACGATACAAAGACCTTCATGAAATTCATGACTTAATTGACTTTTATAAACATCCAATATTTCTCCATTTTTATTTACAAATTTCCATGTCGATCCTATTTTTACTTTTGCAAGCTCTGATTCTTTATCGAAATTTTTAGCGGAACTAAAAATAGGATTAATTAACCATCCTCCATTTTTGTCAATATAACCTATGTTACCTGATTTACTCCTAGCCCAAGCTAATCCATTTGAAAAATACCCAACCGTTTTAAAT
The DNA here is from genome assembly GCA_029881895.1 of Cyclobacteriaceae bacterium. Lineage (GTDB taxonomy): Bacteria > Bacteroidota > Bacteroidia > Cytophagales > Cyclobacteriaceae > JAOUKH01. The sequence continues at coordinate 15,616 of JAOULS010000006.1, forward strand.
TTAGCTTCTATAACTATTTCTCCATATACATTTACAAAGCCATACATTTTGTTTTTCATCCTTATAGGTGCCAATCCTTCAGAAAAAGGCTTCACTTCAATTACATCTGAATCTAATTCAATTACGTTTCCTGTTACATCAACTATGCCAAATGTTTTCTTTAACCTTACTAATCCATACCCTTTCTCATATTGAGATGCATAATCATATATTGTTTCAACGACTATTTCACCTTTCACATTCAAATATCCCCACTTCCCTCTTATCTCAATTGGTAAAAATCCATCTTTAAATCCCCATACATACATATCTTTATACCCTCTTTTTATATTAAAATAATGCTCAGTTTTAAGTGGCATTCCATCTAAATCAACCATATAATATGCATCTGAGTTTGGGCTATACGTTGGTGCAAAGCCATCCTCACTAAATTCAAAGGCTTTAATATATTTTGCTGGTATTATTTCTTTCCCATCTATATTTACAAAACCCCACAATTTTGATTCGGCAGATTTGAATTGAGCAACATAAGTCTGCGATATAACTGGATAGTTAAATGCCAGAAGAAAAAATATTAATATAAAAATTCTCATTTTAGTAATGATTTAAATATGATTAATGACAATGGTAGCAAAAATAATCTTTTACAATAGATTTTCTAGATTTTAACTAAATAAAACCTTAACTCCTGCTATTTTTGCAACATGGCGGAAAAGATACTTATACTCGATTTTGGTTCTCAATACACACAGCTTATTGCACGTAGGGTACGTGAACTCAATGTGTATTGTGAAATTCATCCCTTTAATCATGCTCCTGAGCTCACAGAGGATGTAAAGGGCGTTATATTTTCAGGTAGTCCTTGTTCAGTACGTGAGGAAGATGCTCCTGAAATAAACATGGCAAAGTACCGTGAAAAAGTCCCTGTTTTAGGAGTATGCTATGGCGCACAATATATGGCGCAACATGGAGGTGGAAATGTAGTACCTTCTGAAATTCGCGAGTACGGACGTGCTAAGCTCAGCAAAGTGGATCATCACAATGAGTTGATGAAAGAGATTTCTCTAGACTCTCAAGTATGGATGTCGCATGGCGACACCATTTCAGAAATACCTTCAAATTTTGAAATCATAGCAAGTACTGATTCCGTTAATGTTGCCGCCTTTAAAGTGAAAAACGAAAATACGTATGGTATTCAGTTTCACCCTGAGGTAACTCACTCATTAGAAGGAAAGACACTATTACGGAATTTTGTGGTTCATATTTGCCAATGTAGTCAAGACTGGACTCCAGAGCAGTTTGCTGAACAAACCATTGCCAACTTGAAAGAGCAATTAGGTGATGACAAGGTAGTACTTGGGTTATCTGGCGGAGTTGACTCTTCCGTTGCTGCTGTATTGATTCACAAAGCTATCGGAAAAAACCTCTACTGTATTTTTGTTGATAATGGATTACTTCGGAAAAATGAATTTGAAGAAGTATTAACCTCCTACAAAGGAATGGGGCTGAATGTGAAAGGCGTGGATGCCAAAGAGCTATTCTACACCGCCCTTAAAGGGTTAACTGATCCTGAAGCAAAGCGAAAAGCTATTGGAAAAGTATTTATTGATGTGTTTGACTCAGAATCACACAAAATTGAAGACGTAAAGTGGTTAGGACAAGGCACAATTTACCCAGATGTAATTGAATCTGTCTCGGTCAAAGGGCCTTCAGCTACCATCAAGTCGCACCACAACGTTGGGGGCTTACCTGATTACATGAAATTAAAAGTGGTTGAGCCTCTTAATACGCTATTTAAAGATGAAGTACGACTAGTGGGACGAGAATTAGGCATTGACCCTACTATTTTAGGAAGACATCCTTTCCCTGGGCCAGGATTAGGAATTCGAATATTGGGTGATATTACCGAAGAAAAAGTGCATATCCTACAAGAGGTAGACTATCTATTTATTAATGGACTGAAGAAAAGTGGGCTATATAATGACGTTTGGCAAGCGGGTGCTATTTTACTACCAATACAATCGGTTGGTGTAATGGGCGATGAACGCACCTACGAACAGGTAGTTGCGCTTCGAGCAGTAGCTAGCGTGGATGGTATGACCGCAGACTGGTGCCACCTTCCCTATTCTTTTTTGGCGGATATATCCAACGATATAATAAATAAGGTAAAAGGCGTTAACCGTGTGGTGTATGACATTAGTTCTAAACCACCCGCCACAATAGAATGGGAATAATTTTCGTATCTTTTCTGAAAAATAAAGCTTAAAAAAATTGACACACTTTCAATTAACCATGAAAAAGCAACATTTACTATTTATTATATTACTAGGCATTAGTCCGTTTGTTATTTCACAAACCAACTACCAACAGGAATATTTAAAAGCAAAAACTTTTTTTAATGAAGGAAATTATAATTTAGCAATGGAGGCTTTTAAGCCTGTCATCCAAAAGGATGAAGAAAACCATTTCTCAGAATACGCTTCATATTTTTATGCGATATCTGCTTATCAAAATGGATTTTCCGCTCTTTCACGAGACATGTTCCTCCAAATCAAACAGCTTTTCCCTAAATGGGATAAAATAGAAGAAGTACACATTTGGCTTGCCAAAATATACTTTGAAGAAAATGATTTTATTAACGGTTTAAAATATTCTAACGGAGTAGTAATCGGCTATGAGCTAAGCAAGCGCCAACAATCCTATCATTTAGCTAAAATTGACAGTCTGGAACTCATGAGCAATTTGTTTGACGCTTTTAATAATGATAAAGAAGTGGCCTACCGCTATGCACAGCTCATCAACAAACAACCTTTGCATCTTCAAGATCGCACCTTTTTATCAGAGTTAGTGGAAGGTTTCAACCTTGACAAAGAAGAATTTAACATCGTTACTTCTGAAGAATCTATCAAAAAAAACAATTACAATGTAGCAGTTATGCTTCCTTTCATGACCGATAAATTACAACCCAAGCTCTATAAGAAAGGAAATCAATTTGTGATTGATCTATATGAAGGGCTAGTAAAGGCACAGCATGACTTACGTGAAAAAGGTGTAAACATCACCCTTTATGCCTATGACACAAAAACAAATAGCAACACCACGCTCGAAATATTGTCGCAACCAGAAATACATGGAATGGATTTAATTATTGGCCCACTCTACCCTGGCCCAAGTCGAGAGGTTTCTAATTACAGTATTCGTAACAAAATCAACATGTTCAATCCTATTTCTTCTAACCAAGCTGTGATTGGCGAAAATCCCTTTTCATTTTTATACCACCCTACTGATGCCACACAAGCAAAAGCTGCAGCACAATATGTAATCGAGAGTGAGACCAACAAAAACACCATGATTTTTTATGGAGGCTCTGAAAAAGACTCAATAAAAGCCTTTACTTTCAGGGATTTAATCGTACAAGATTCTTTTAACATTGTGCACATGCAAAAAATGGAAAAGGACACTACAGGGCATGTGCGAAAACTATTAACAACAACCTTAGAAGATATAGAGGAAACACTAGAAGAAGAATTAACAGAAGAAGAAAGAGGGATTTTCCTAATTGCACCCGATAGTATCGGGACTATTTATGTCGCTTCAGACAATAAATTATTAGCATCGAGTGTGGTAAGTGCTATTGAAATACGACCCGATACCATACAAGTAATCGGGTCTACAGAATGGCTAAAATATCGCTTCATTGATTTTGAAGCATATGAACGATTGGGCATTATACTCACTTCTTCCAACTACTTCAATACTAACAGCTATGGTTGTCGTCAACTTAACCATTACTCCATTGCTCGATTCGGAAAACCTGCCAGCACTTATTTTTACAAAGCATATGACATGATGATGTTTTTAGGAGCAAATATGAATGAATACGGCACTCTTTTTCAGAATGAATTATATAGCAAACCAGTAGTACCATCAATACTAACGTCAAACATTAGTTTTTTTAAAGCTAATGATAACCAGTATGTGCCACTTGTGTATTTTAAAAACAACGAACTCATCACCATAGAACCTACCAATAGCAATGAATAAAAGTACAAGTAAATCTCTTTTTGATAACGCCAAAAAACACATCCCAGGTGGAGTAAATTCTCCCGTAAGAGCATTTAAAGCGGTAGGTGGTGAACCATTATTTATCGCTGCTGCTAAAGGAGCATACATGTATGATGTAGATGGTAATCGATTTATCGACATGATCAACTCTTGGGGACCTATGGTATTAGGGCATACTCACGAAAAAATTGAGAAAGCTGTTGAAAAAGCAATAAAAACATCGCTTTCATTTGGTGCTCCATCTGCTGCGGAAGTTGAAATCGCAGAACTAATTTGTTCCATGATGCCTAGCATTGAAAAAGTGCGCATGGTAAACTCTGGTACTGAGGCGACCATGTCTGCTATACGGGTAGCACGTGGTTTTACTGGACGTGATAAAATTATTAAAATGGAAGGCTGCTACCATGGGCATGGTGATTCCTTTCTTATTGCTGCTGGTAGTGGTGCTATTACCATGGGAACTCCCGACAGCCCTGGTGTAACTGAGGGAACTGCAAAAGACACTCTTCTCGCACCTTACAATAACTTAACTGTTGTTCAAGAACTTATCAATAATAACAAAGACGAGATAGCTGCTATTATTTTAGAGCCTGTAGCTGGGAACATGGGATGTGTACTCCCAAAAGAAGGCTATTTGGAAGGATTGCGAAACTTATGCGATGCGCATGGTATCATTTTAATTTTTGACGAAGTAATGACTGGGTTTCGACTGGCGAAAGGTGGAGCGCAAGAACGATTTGGTGTTACCCCCGACCTTACCACCATGGGGAAAATAATTGGTGGAGGTATGCCTGTAGGTGCATATGGTGGGAAACAGGAAATTATGGATTTCGTTTCCCCACAAGGCCCTGTTTATCAGGCAGGAACTTTGTCGGGTAATCCAATAGCCATGGCAGCAGGACTAGCCATGCTGCACGAACTAAACGACAACCCAAGTATCTACGAACAACTTGAAAAAACTACTACTAAATTAGTAGCGGGATATAAAAAATCGTTGGATGAATTAGAACTTGACTATACTATCAATCAGGTAGGGTCAATGTACAGCTTGTTTTTCACCAAGGAGAAAGTAACCGATTTTGAATCGGCAAAAACGTGTGATACTGAATTATTTGGCAAGTATTTCAATGAAATGCTAGAAAGAGGCATATATTTAGCACCTTCTCAATACGAAACGCTTTTCGTTTCTACTGCTATTACAGATGAATTGGCAGATGAGATTATCAATGCGAATCATGAGGCGTTGAAAGTAGTTGGTGGATAAAAACATTATACATCTTTCATCTGGATCACTTTATTCATTAAGCAATAATGTAGACAAAAAGAAGTGTTTCTGAATACAACTTAAACAAGGCACATTCAACATGAAAGATTCATTACAAGGACAATTTGAATTCCAAATAGTAGAGATTAAAAAACTGAATGGGTATGATAATGCAAATTATCTTATTAGAACGAGTGACACCAAGTATATTTTTAAGACCTACCGCTATACGAGTGACTCGATGTCGTTGGTTGAAGCTGAAAACAACACCCTTTTATCCCTACAAAACAATCATCAAAACAAACTACCTAAACCAATTCCATTTAAAGATGGCTCGTATGTAAAAATTCTGAAACTAAATGGGGAAGAAACCATTTGCAGATTACTCTCTTATTTGGAAGGTAAATTCTTGGGAGATGTAACACTTACGCCCAACCTACTCAACTCCTTAGGTCGTTTTCTTGCATCGTTAGATTTAAATCTTCAAACATTAAGTAGTTATAGGATTAAGGCAAGAGTATGGGAATGGGATCTTCAATATTTTAATCTTAACAAAAAATATATTGAGGATATTCCTACTATAAAAGACAGAAACATTGTACGCTATTTTTTTCAACAATTCGAAGAAAACGTTATTCCAGTCATTCCTGAATTACGAAAATCCATTATCCATAATGATGCTAATGAGTGGAATATATTAGTCGATGGTGAGGAAATAACTGGGCTTATTGATTTTGGAGATTTAGCCCATTCTCCACTTATTAATGAGTTAGCGATCGCAATAACTTATGCATGTTTCGATAAAGAAGATCCTCTGGAGTGGGCTTCTATCATTCTAAAATCTTATCATGAGCTATTGCCATTAGAAGAAAAAGAATTAGACATTCTGTATTATCTCATAGCAGCAAGGCTCTGTACAAGTGTATGTAACTCTGCCAATTCTAAAAAACTTAATCCCACCAATAAATACGCTTCTGTAAGTGAAAAATCAGCTTGGAAAATGCTCTATCGCTGGCTAAGTATTAACCCCATAAAAGCTAAGAACAGCTTTTATTCTTCTGTTGGTTTTGAAACACACAAACCAGAATCTATTAAAAAAGTAGTTGAACGAAGACACAATGTAGTTAGTCCAATTCTTTCTTTGAGTTACGATACACCTATTTACATGGAAAGATCAGCATTTCAATATATGTATGACGCCTATGGAAATACGTTTTTGGATGCCTATAACAACATTCCTCATGTGGGGCACTCTCATCCTAAAGTGGTAGAGGCAGGCAGAAAGCAAATGTCAAAACTCAACACTAACACTCGATATACTTATGATTTATTGACTGAATATTCGGAGAAATTACTATCAAAATTTCCTAGTTCTTTAAACAAAGTATATTTCGTTAATTCTGGAAGTGCAGCGAGTGACTTAGCCATAAGAATTGCATATGCGCATACCCAACATAAAAAAGTAATGGTAATGGAGCATGGCTATCATGGTCATACGCAAACCGCTATAGATATTAGTGATTATAAATTCAGTAACAAAAAAGGGCAAGGTAAAAAGGACTATATTCTTAAAACACCCATTCCCGACACCTATAGAGGAAAGTACCGTTCAACTGTTGATGATTCAGGTAAACTATATGCCAAAGAAGCTATTGAAAGTATAGAAAATTCAGAGTCACCAATAGCTGCATTTATTAGTGAACCAATAGTAGGTTGTGGAGGACAAGTACCCTTAGCAGATGGCTATTTACAAGAAATATATCCTGCTATTAGAAAGCAAGGTGGTGTATGTATAAGTGATGAGGTGCAAACAGGTTTTGGTCGTTTAGGGGATTATTTTTGGGGGTTTGAAGCACAGGGTGTTGTTCCTGATATTGTGATTATTGGAAAACCGATGGCAAATGGTCATCCGATGGGAGCCGTAATCACCACAACCAAAATAGCCGAATCGTTTAGTGAAGGGGTTGAATTTTTCAGTTCGTTTGGAGGAAATCCTGTTTCTTGTGCTATGGGATTATCAGTATTGGAAATAATAGAAGAGGAAAAACTACAAGAAAATGCAAAAATGGTAGGTGATTTTTATAAATCACTTTTTATCAATTTACAAAAAAAATATGCATGTATTGGAGATGTAAGAGGAAATGGATTATTTCTTGGAATTGAAATAATAAAGAACGATAGCTTGGAACCTGCCCCTAAATTAGCCAGTACAATCAAAAATGAACTTAGAAATAATGGCATCCTTATTAGTACAGATGGTCCATGGGATAATGTGCTAAAAACGAAACCTCCATTATGTTTCACTAAAGAAAATGCAGATTTTGTGGTGAAGAGTATCGAAAAAGTGTTAGAAAATACCATCGCACCATAACCCTCAATTAAAAAGGAATTATTTTGATCTCTATCAAAATAATACATAACCCATCAGGTTTTTATCAGTAGAATTTGTTACTTGTTATAAATACCATGATACAGGACATTTATATACTACTGAAATGAAAAATATATTTACGTTTATCAGCTACCTCCTATGGTCTTCTATTTGTTTTAGTCAAACATTACAAACCCCTACATTAAGTCCTTTTGCTAAAATTTCGCAGGAAATAGGGCTTACAACGATAGAATTAGAATACTCACGACCTTCAGCAAAAGGAAGAACCATTTTTGGTGCGCTAGTTCCTTATGATATCATTTGGCGAACAGGAGCAAATCAAGGCTCCAAAATCAGTTTTGCAGAACCTGCCCGTATCGGTGGAAAACCTATTCCATCGGGTGAATATGCTATTTACACCATTCCAGGAAAAGAGGTATGGACGATCATCATTCATTCCAACACCAAATTAAGAAGCTTGGCTGGTGACAACTACAATCAAGCAGATGATCTCTTTCGATTTGAGGTAAAGCCCCAGAGGATAAATCGCTATGTAGAAACCTTTACCATGCAGTTTTCTGATTTAAAAACGAATACGGTGAATCTTCAGCTATTATGGGCGAACACATCAGTGAATATCCCCATAGAGGTGGAAGTCGATCAAAAGATTGAGCAACAAATGAGTGAATTATTGAAAAATCCAGGTAGTATCCCTCACCGAACCTATTTTGAAGCGGCACAATATTACCTCAACAACCAAAAAGATGTAAAAGATGCCCTTTCATTTATTAATACAGCACTTGAAAAAAGTCCAAAAAACTTTCGTTATGGGTTATTAAAAGCAAAAATACAAGACAAAGCTGGTGATAGAAAAGCTGCCCTAAAAACTATTAACACAGCTAACTCATGGGCAAAAGAGGCTAATAATGCCAATTACATTGGTCAAACCGAGTTGTTTAAACAATCTTTGTTAAAAAGGAAATAATATTATCCTGTTACTTGTTATTACATAAACGATACTACTAATGAAATCTTCTCTTTCTTTTACTCACTTTTTCTCTATTGCGCTATTTTTATTTATTAGTTCTATTTGTTCAGGACAAAATAATGATCCAATGAATCCTAAATGGGACAAATATCATTCTACAGCAGAAACAAACACCCTCCTTGAAGGATGGGCAAAGGCTTTTCCCAATCTCACCAAATTATATTCCATTGGCGAAACACTAAAAGGCACTCCGCTAATGGTGCTTGAAATATCAAATAAAAATACTGGCGCATCTGCTACCAAACCCGCCTATTATTATGATGGAAATATTCATGCAGGAGAGTTAACAGGAGCAGAAGTAGCTTTGCATTATGCTTGGCATTTACTTTCTAACTATAACAAAAACGAAAGAATTAAGCAACTAGTTGACACTAGGGTAGTATATATCCGCCCAAAATTTAATCCTGACGGTGCTGACTTAGCACTACTTACCCCTACGGTGTTACGAAGCACCCCACGTCCTTATGATGAGGATTTTGATGGGCTTATTGATGAAGACCCTAGTAATGATCTTGACGGTAACGGCATCATTACCAAAATGCGTGTGAAAAATACGAATGGCAAATTTAAGATTAGTGACAAAGATTCTCGGATAATGGAACCTAGAGAAATAGGTGAAATGGGTGGCACTTATTATGATATCTATACTGAAGGAACTGATGATGATAAAGATGGTACTTACAATGAAGATGGTGTTGGAGGAATAGATATGAATAGAAATTTTCCAAGAAATTGGGGATTAGAATTTGAGCAAAAGGGTGCAGGCCCATATCCACTTTCCGAACCAGAAACCAGGGCAACGATTGAATTTATTAATGCTAAAAAACACATTACGGGTGTATTCCACGGACATACTTCTGGAGGTTTTCTGTTTAGACTTCCTTCTACTACTAACTGGGATAATTATAATATGGCGGATCAAAAGTTGATTATTGAATTATCAAGCATGTACACTACAACTACTGGACAACGAGTGATTCCAAGCTATAGCAATCCACGATTGCACCGCCATGGTACATTGATTAGCTGGTCGTATTGGGACTTTGGAGTAGTGGCCTATGTGCCAGAGTTCTGGGGTGGTTTTGTGGAGGATTATGACGGAGATGGCAACATTACTGAACATGATAAACTTACTTGGAATGACAAAAATATTAAAGGAGAAGGTTTTATTAATTGGAAAACTTATGAACATCCCGACCTTGGAACTGTAGAAATTGGTGGCTGGAACAGGAAATTCACCTTCCAAAATCCTCCTGTTAAATACCTTAAATCAGAAATTGAAAAATACGTGGAATGGATGCTTTGGCTCGCTGAAACTAGCCCGCTACTAACCATCAATACTACTGAGGTGACTACCGTTGAAAAGAATAAAGTGGTAATACTTGCCGCTGAAATACAAAATAGTGGCTATTTACCTACTAATATTACCCAAAGAGCTATTGAAGCAAATCTAAACCAGCCCGTAAGAGCTGTTTTGGAACTAAAAAATGCTGCACTGATTTCAGGTAAGTTAAGTACTGACTTGGGACATATTGTAGGGTCAAGGGATAGCGATGATGCTTCTTCTGATAGTAAAAGAAATGTAACCTATGGCATTAGAATCGATGGCAGTAATGCCACCGCCACGCTAACCATTTACTCCGACAAAGGAGGAGTAGTGAGTGAAGTGATTAAGTTGAATTAACAGTTTCTAGGTCGAGTAGGTAAAGGGGGGGGGGTATCACCCCTTTACCTCTCTCAGAACCGTACGTGAGCCTCTCGACTCATACGGCTCTTCTTATGCATCAACTTACTCTTAGTGAACGTATTCTCCTCTGCCAATGGGTAAAAAGATTTGGGCTTTTATAAGAAAATATTTTTAGCTTTTCTATAATTTCACCTATACTTTCTCTGAGTTTATGGCGCTATCTTACCCATTTGGACAGCCCTTATGTTCAATAGGTGAAATTCATTATCAAACTTTCTTCCCCATACTTTCCATAGTAGTTTATCCAATCCCGTAATTTAGGGTTCAACTCTTCCGCCAGTCCGTGTAGGGTTGTTCTTGTTTTCCTATATAGTTGCATTTTTCACAACTCTAAAACTATTTACTTTGCTGCCATTTCCCCTATTTGTGGATCAAAAGACAAAAATTATTCCCCTGTTCTTGTCCTCGCTTTATAAGGACGGAATCCTCTCTATGCCGACCACCCTGTAACCAATATTCAGGCAACCATTACAGTCTTCTTCGAATAAACGATACCGATGGTTTTGATGTTATCTACGCATTTTTCGACACTTCATTCAAGGGTTCAATCATTCATCTCTCTTACTATTACCTTTCCTCATCGCTCACTACCGCTTCGTTAAAATTGGCAGCATGAGGTGATTTGGCAACTCTCCCTGACGAGCGTTGCCGAAGGGTTATCCTACTTACAGAACTCCTTCATCTTAATTACAGCATTCATCAGTATTGCTTACTAATGATTCAGGATACACCGTTAAAAATGCTCCTCGTAACTATGCTATGATTGCGCTTTTTGCCTTTCTCAAAATCAAATTCCTTACAAAATCTTTTGCGCCCTTATAAACCTTAATTGGTATTACTAGAAAACCCTGAATCTAAATCACATTAAAGATTTTTCAGTAGTTTAAATTTTCAAAAAAAAATCCCCAGCCATTTATGGTCGGGGATTATTAATAAATATAGATCGTAGGTTTTACTTATTTACTTACTTTTTTTACGACAGCTTCAAATGCTGCTGGGTGATTCATCGCTAAATCTGCTAATACTTTCCTGTTCAATTCAATATTAGATTTTTTAACATTCCCCATAAATTGAGAGTAAGACATGCCTTGCAATCTTGCACCAGCATTAATTCTTTGTATCCAAAGTTTTCTAAAATCTCTCTTTTTTACTTTTCTATCACGATAAGCATAAGTTAACCCTTTTTCAACTGCATTTTTTGCTACAGTCCAAACATTTTTTCTTCGACCAAAGTATCCTTTGGCTAATTTCATTACTCTTTTTCTTCTTGCTTTTGACGCTACTGCGTTTACTGATCTTGGCATATTAATATAATTTTTTGGTGGTTGGCGTTACTTTTTACAGCACTCTTATCTTAAAATGACCAATTACCCGGTGAATAATTAAACCTTCCAATTCCTTTTCTGATAAATAGAAAAGAAAATTGAAATTAAATATTAAGCATAGCTTTTATGTTTGGCTCATCGGACTTATGTACTTGTCCCATTTTAGTCAAATTACGCTTTTGCTTAGTTTCTTTTTTAGTCAGGATATGGCTTTTAAAAGCATGCTTTCTTTTAATCTTGCCTGTTCCAGTAAGCTTAAATCGCTTTTTTGCTCCTGATTTCGTTTTAACTTTTGGCATTTTTTATCTATTTATTAACCTATATTTATTTCTTACTAGCTTTTGGAGAAAGCATAACATACATACGTTTCCCCTCCAATTTTGGTAGCTGTTCTACCTTTGCATATTCTTCAACCGCTTGAGCAAATTTTAATAATAAAATCTCTCCCCGCTCTTTGAATACAATCGTTCTTCCAATAAAATGCACATACGCTTTCACTTTTGCACCTTCTTGCAAGAAATTAATCGCATGTTTTAATTTAAAATTAAAATCATGGTCGTCCGTATTAGGACCAAATCGAATTTCTTTAATCACTGTTTTTGCAGCTTTCGATTTAATCTCTTTTTGCTTTTTCTTCTGTTCGTATTTAAATTTAGAATAATCTATAATTTTACAAACAGGCGGCTCAGCTTTAGGTGATATTTCAACCAAATCAAGGCTTTGTCCTACAGCAAGCTCCAATGCTTGCGAAATAGGATATACTCCTACTTCTACATTTTCACCTACCACGCGTACTTCTCGGGCAGTAATTTTATCGTTTACCTTATAGGGCTCCTCAACTCTTCCTCTAAATGGGCGCCTCCTATTAAATCGTTGTTTACTAATTTTAACCTCCTTGTTTTGTTAATTGCTGAAAAACAGGATGCAAATATCGTTAATATTTCTAATTATTAAAATACTTACACCATTTATTAATATTCATAATGTTTAACCTAGTGATTTATTGATTTCAACTGTAAAATAGTTTACATATTCGTCTACCCCCATACTCCCCACATCTCCTTCTCCATGCTTCCTTACCGACACTTTTTGTTCATCCCTTTCCTTCTCCCCAACTATAATCATATACGGCACTTTTTTTACTTCTGCATCTCTGATTTTACGTCCAATTTTCTCATCTCTATGATCTATAAAGCCAGTAATTTCCTTTTCTGCTAACTTATCGTATACTTCTTGTGCATAAGAAGCATATTTTTCTGAGATGGGTAGTACCGCCACTTGATCTGGCGATAGCCATAATGGGAAATTGCCTGCACAATGCTCGATAAGCACCGCTACAAACCGTTCCATTGACCCAAATGGAGCTCTATGAATCATCACGGGTCTATGTTTTTGATTGTCCGAACCTACATATTCTAATTCAAATCGGTTAGGTAAATTGTAATCTACCTGTATTGTTCCTAATTGCCAGCTTCTTCCCAATGCATCTTTTACCATAAAATCTAACTTTGGACCATAAAATGCAGCCTCACCCAACTCTGTTATAGTAGTAAGCCCACGTTCATCTGCCGCTTCTTGTATTTGCCTTTCTGCCTTATCCCAAAGTTCATCTTCTCCAATATATTTTGTTTTATTTTCAGGGTCTCTAAGCGATACCTGTGCAGTATAATCTTCGAACCCTAATGCCTTAAATACATGCAACACCAAATCAATAACCTTGATAAATTCTTCTTTTACTTGATCTGGTCGGCAAAATATATGAGCATCATCCTGTGTAAACCCCCTTACTCTCGTAAGTCCATGTAGTTCTCCAGATTGCTCATAGCGATATACTGTACCAAACTCTGCCAATCGCAAGGGTAAATCCTTATATGATCGTGGCTTTGTTTTATAAATTTCACAGTGATGAGGGCAATTCATAGGCTTCAACAAAAACTCTTCCCCTTCATTAGGGGTGTGGATAGATTGAAATGAATCTTCCCCATACTTATCATAATGCCCTGAAGTGATATATAAATTTTTATTTCCGATATGAGGTGTAATTACAGGGCTGTAACCTGCCTTTATTTGTGCTTTTCTTAAAAATTGCTCTAATCGTTCTCGAAGCATTGCTCCTTTTGGCAACCAAAGAGGTAGCCCAATTCCTACTTTCTCAGAAAAAGCAAATAATTCTAGTTCCTTCCCTAACTTTCTATGGTCTCTTTTCTTCGCTTCTTCTAATAAGAGTAAATACTCTTTTAGCTCTTTTTGTTTCGGGAATGTTATACCATATATACGTGTAAGCTGTTTTCTTTTTTCATCTCCTCTCCAATAGGCACCCGCTACACTCATTAATTTAATTGCCTTTATAAATCCTGTACTTGGGATATGAGGCCCTCTACACAAATCTGTAAAATTTCCTTGTTGATAAAAGGTAATAGTCCCATCATCTAAACCCTCAATTAGTTCAAGTTTATATTCGTCATTCCTCTCTGTGAAGTAGTTAATAGCATCACTTTTACTTACCTCTGTTCTTACATAAGTATTTTTACTCCTGGCCAACTCGGTCATTTTCTTCTCCACATTCTCTAAATCATCTTCTCCGAATTCCACATCGCCAAGATCAATGTCGTAATAAAATCCATTTTCTATCGCTGGACCAATACCGAATTTAGTGCCTGGGTAAAGTGCTTCAATCGCTTCAGCCATAAGGTGTGCGGAGGAATGCCAAAAAGTTGATTTCCCTTCAACATCATTCCAGGTGAGCAATTGTACCGTAGAATCTTCTGAAATTGCACGCATAGCATCCCATACTTCTCCATTCACTTTAGCAGCCAACACATTCCGAGCCAACCCTTCACTTATGCTCATTGCTATATCAAAGCCTGTAACTCCTTTGTCATACTCTTTTTGAGTACCATCCGGCAATGTAATCTTCACCATCTTTCTAAATTATTTTAATATCATACCCAACGCCTTTGTTGGATTAGCCACAAATATGCAACTTTTCTTTTTAGTTTTTATAATAGATCAACCCTTAAAAATGAAGTAATAAGAATAAATATTTTCTTCATCTACGCTCATCTATTATTATATTGCGAACTAATTGAAATAACCACTCCAAAACCTCATTGTGAAAATATCATTTTCAAGCCAGTTCGCATTAATTTTTTCATTCGTTATCTCAATAAATTATTCTACTGCTCAAAACAATGCTAAACTTTCATTTCACAAAGGGTTTCATTTATTAACTATCGACAAACAAGAAGCGTTAAAGCACCTGACTAATGCGATACAACTTGACTCAACTAATGCGGAGTCCTATTATTACAGAGGATTAGTGCACTATAAATTAGAGGAGAATAAAAAAGCACTTGATGATTTCAGCAAAGCACTTTATTATGACTCATCCCTAAATATCGTGTATATTTACAAAGGATTCACCTATCGAAATTTAGGAGACATTAATCAAGCTGTGACAGAATTCAACACCTATCTAGATAAAAATCCATCAGACACCTCTGCCTATTCTTTTATACTTCGAGGGAAATGGAAACAACAATTGGGGAACTATTCTGGTGCAATTGAGGATTATAATATGGCAGTAGCTTTAAAACCTATTGAAGAGAAATATTACTATTATCGATTTCTGACCATGTATAACAAGCAAAACTATAAAATGGCTCTACAGGAAATAAATAAAGTTATTGCATTAAATTCCGAGTTCTATGGCTATCATTATTACAAAGGAAACACTCTTTTTTTTCTTCATCGTTTCAAAGAATCCATAGCCGTATACAATAAATCATTAACACTAAACGACTATAATTCTGATGCCTATTTTCAACGAGGTTTGGCTTATGAGCAACTTCACAGTTTCGATGAAGCTACAGAAAGTTATAATATGGCAATAATCATGAACCCCAATGATGGGGCATACTATTCTAAAAGAGGAAATAGTAAATATGCACATGGGGATAAAGTTGGAGCATGTGATGATTGGGATCAAGCCAACACATTAGGATATTATGAAGATTACGAAAAAATGAAAAAACTATGCGAATAGCTTTCATACGACAAAAAAACATTTGAATTTGCAGCATAACTAAACAACAATATAAATAAAAAACACAATGGATAATAAAAAATTTTTACCAGTAGTAATCGTAACTGTCATCAGTTTATTTATACTGATTGCCTTTTCTTCTAGTATATTTTATACGGTAGAGGCTACCGAAAGAGCTGTAATCTTTTATAAATTTTCAGGGGGATTAGACAAAGATGATGTTAAAATGCCTGGATTACATGCTAAAGCACCTTGGAACGAAGCCTATGTATATGATGTTTCAGAAAATAAACAAGAAGAAGGAATGGATGTTTTGGATAAAAACGGACTATCAATAAAGGTAGATGTTACCTTACGATTTTATCCATTATTCGATAAAATCGGATATATTCATGAAAAATTCAACGTTTCTTATGTTGAGAAATTAGTAATTCCTGAAGTAAGATCGTCAGTTAGACAAGTAATGGGTAGATATTCAGCCGAAGAAATATACTCAACAAAAAGAGCCGAGGTAGAAACAGCAATCATCACTGAAACAAGTGAAGTGTTGATTACAAATAATATTCAAATGAGAGCATTGCTTATACGCTCCATTAATTTGCCCGCTCAAATTAAGCAAGCTATCGAAAATAAATTGGAACAAGAGCAAGAGGCGTTGGCTTACCAATTTAAGTTAGATAAAGAAAAAAGTGAGGCTGAAAGAAAAAGAATAGCTGCAGATGGCGAGGCCATTGCCAACAAAATAATCAACAGTAGTTTAACTCCTGAATTATTAAAAATGAGAGGTATAGAAGCCACTTTAGAGCTTGCTAAATCACCCAACACAAAAGTGGTTGTCGTAGGAAGCGGTAAAGACGGAATGCCTTTGATATTAGGGAATAATTAAGTAACTTATTAGCATTACAAAATGCTTTACTTTCGCTTAAATTATAAGTATTTTTGCAGCATAATTGATAATCAAATAAACTAACGAATATGTCTGATACAGCCTTTATTAAATACAAAGATCAATCATACGAATTACCTGTAGTAGAAGGTAATGAAAATGAAAAAGCCATAGATATTAGTAAACTCAGGGGAGAAAGTGGATTAATCACAATTGACCCTGGTTTTAAAAATACTGGCTCTACAAGAAGTGCAATTACTTTTCTGGACGGAGAGAAAGGTATCTTACGGTATAGAGGGTATTCAATAGAAGATCTTGCTGAAAAGTCGAGTTTTATTGAAGTTTCTTATCTATTAATTTATGGAGAACTGCCTACAGCAGATCAACTTAAAATTTATAAGGATGAGATAACAAAGCACACATTAGTTCATGAGGATATAAAAAAGATTCTTGAAGGTTTTCCTTCAAATGCACACCCAATGGGTGTATTATCCTCTTTAGTAACTTCACTTACTGCTTTTTACCCTAAATCTTTAGACCCCAATAGGTCGTCAGAGGCTGTAGACAAAAGTATTATTAGAATATTAGCAAAAATGCCAACTTTTGCCGCATGGGCTTTTAAAAATGAAGCTGGGCATCCTGTAAATTACCCTGACAATAAATTAGACTACTGCTCTAATTTTTTAAAAATGATGTTTTCATTACCTACAGAGGATTACGAAGTTGACCCTGTTGTTGCCAATGCTCTCGACAAGTTATTAATACTTCATGCTGATCATGAGCAAAACTGTTCGACATCAACCGTTCGAATTGTTGGTTCATCACAAGCAAGTATGTACGTCTCTATCTCTGCGGGAATAAATGCACTATGGGGACCTTTACATGGAGGAGCAAACCAAGCCGTAATAGAGATGCTTGAGGCAATAAGAAAAGACGGTGGAGACACTAAAAAATGGATGGCTAAAGCTAAGGATAAAAATGATCCTTTCCGTTTGATGGGATTTGGACACAGAGTATATAAAAACTTTGATCCTAGAGCTAAAATAATAAAAAAAGCAGCCGATGATGTATTAGAGAAATTAGGTGTAAATGATCCAATACTTGACATTGCAAAAGGACTTGAAGAAGAAGCTTTACGAGATCAATATTTCGTGGAACGCAAGTTATATCCAAACGTAGATTTTTATTCTGGCATCATTTACAGAGCATTAGGCATACCTGTAGATATGTTTACGGTAATGTTTGCCATAGGAAGGCTTCCAGGGTGGATAGCACAATGGAAAGAAATGAGAGAAAATAATGAACCTATCGGAAGACCTAGACAAGTTTATACAGGGCATACTCAACGTCCTTACCCTGAAATAAACAAACGATAATTTTTTAAACCAACATGTCATTAAGACCACGTTTTGAGACGTGGTCTTTTTTATATCATTATACTAAAATGGAATTACAAGACAAATTTCAAAACGCTGTAAGTCTATCAAAACAACTTACAGAACGACCTTCGAACGAAGAGCTACTTCAACTATATGCCTTATACAAACAGGCTTTAGAGGGAGACAATAAAGGAGACCGACCAGGAGGATTTGATTTTAAAGGAGCGGCTAAACATGATGCATGGGACAAGATCAAAGGGATGTCGTTAGAAGAAGCAATGAATCAATACATTCGCTTAGTGGATAAATTACATAAGAAATAAAATAATTGAATCTTTTTTATCAACCTGACATTATTAACAATACGCTTCACTTAACGAGTGAAGAATCTCGTCATGCAATTAAAGTTTTACGCTATAAGATGGGTGATGAAATTGATATCATCGATGGAAAAGGCTCGTTTTACACAGCAAACATCACAGACCCAAATGCAAGAAAATGTGGCTTTGAGATTAAAACAAAAAAAACGGCACCACAACGATCTCACTATATTCATATTGCCATTGCCCCAACAAAAAACATAGACCGAATAGAGTGGTTTATTGAAAAATCCGTAGAGTTTGGAGTAGACGAAATTAGCCTGGTTATCTGTGACAATTCGGAAAGGAAAATAGTGAAAACTGACCGACTAGAGCGTAAAGCAATAAGTGCTATGAAGCAATCAATCAAAGCTACATTACCAGTAATTAATGAGCCAATTGTTTTAAAAACCCTTATTAACTCAGTGACACAAGAAGAAAAGTACATTGCCTTTGTTGATTACTCTAATCCTATTCATTTAATGAACCTCTGTTCAAAAGAGTCGAATTATTGTGTTCTAATTGGTCCTGAAGGTGATTTTTCCGAAAAAGAGCTAGAAATGGCCATAAATCATGACTTCAAGAAAGTAAGCTTAGGGAATAGTCGTTTAAGAACTGAAACTGCTGGGATATCAGCTTGTCACATTTTGAATTTGATAAATGGATAATAGCCTATATCTTGTCAAGATGTTCATTAATATTTTCCTATGGTTCTAAATTATATCTGGATAGGTTTTTTTCTTATCGCCTTTGTAGTCGCACTTATTCGACTTATTTTTTTTCAGGATTACCAAGTGTTTACTGACATGTTAAACTCTACATTCAGTATGTCAAAAACTGGATTTGAGCTATCCATCGGTCTAACAGGATTAATGACCCTCTGGCTAGGAATAATGAAAGTTGGAGAAAAGGGAGGAATGGTAGCAATTCTCGCTAAACTGGTTGGTCCATTTTTTAATAAGTTATTTCCTGAAATACCAAAAGATCACCCAGCCACCGGATCAATGATCATGAATTTTTCTGCCAATCTACTCGGCCTAGATAATGCAGCAACCCCTCTTGGTCTTAAAACAATGAAGGAAATGCAAGAGCTTAACCCAGTTAAGGATACTGCCTCCAATGCGCAGATTAT
>JAOULS010000113.1 GCA_029881895.1 Cyclobacteriaceae bacterium
ATGTATGACTTCTATAGGTACACAGAATCCTTCATTGACCTTTATGGCGATAACGGCTCGTGCAGCTAACTTTGCCGTAGCCGAAATGGAAAAAGGAAACTTGTAGACAGTAGATATTCCACACTAAATTTAGTGAAATGTGATTTTTCTTAAAATAACGATATGTATCCAACAAAAAAGGCAATAGTATTATTGCCTTTTTTGTTTATATTTAATTATGCCTTTTATTCGTTATTTTTGGTGAATAAAAGACATAATGATAAATCAGTATGTATAATGCGCACTTTATGCATGTTATTAGTAAGTTATCAGCAATTAAACCAATGAGTATAAGTAGTTTACTAAAATGTGAATATTCGAATAAGCTGGTAGGTTATAAATTCTTTCGCCACTAGCGACTTCATCATTAAATTGTTTAGCTATCCATTCACTGTTTTCTAAACCCTTGTGCATTAAACTCTGGAGTAAACTAAAAAGGTTTGAAGATTTTTCATAATCAGAAATTGCACCAGATTTCTTGATACTTGAAATAACATCATCACATTTTGCGAAATGTTTAGTAGTTCTTTCAAAGTGTAATAACACGAAGTACTCGAAACAAGGACAACTATATGCTATTTTAATCTCAGGATGATTTGTTCTTGCTATTTCAAAAGCATCAGGAATCCCTTTATGTCCATCTTTATCAAAAACAACCCAAATGAAATCATATTCATTTCTTTCTCGTTTTGCCAGCTTAACTTGTTCTTTAGCATGCTGTACCAAGCCAATTGGTGAATGATTTTTTGGCTTATATATATTCACGTCTATTGAAGCGAATTTTCTTCTATACTTTTCCTGACTAACCAGTCCCTTAAAGTAATTTTCCTCAGTCTCTCCTTCACAAAGAATTAAACCCCTTTTATTAAAACTGATAGATATTTTTCTAGTCCTCCGCCCTTTTCTCATCAGTATTGAAAATCAAGTTCAAGTTCATTAATCACAGGAGTTGCCCCAAAGCGACCGCTCATATACCATTTTTCATATGGTGTATTGGATCTTACTCCTGGGATGTCGGAAATAGCATAATAATGACTACATCCCTGGTATTCCTTCTCTGCAAACCAGACTTGATCTCTTCTAAATAACTCATTGTCCAGTAAAGAAACATCATGCGTAGCAAAAATTAACTGCGCCTGTTTCGGGTTAGTTTTTTTGTTATGAAAAATATTAATAAGTGCTTTTGTGAGCTTTGGATGTAGACTTTTATCCAATTCATCAATAATTAAGACTTGACCATCTGCTAAAGCTTCGAGAATTAACCCTCCTATGGCTAAAAGCTTTATTGTTCCTGTTGATTCATCGGTCAAACGGAATTCAACCTCTCCGGACACTTCATTTTCATCAAAAATTTTATGGACTGTTCTTATCCTATATTTATATTTTTCGACTAACTCCTTTTTTTGATCATCTGTCATATCTTCTGGCAGATTTGATAAATCCATCTCCTCCTCCCGTATATTGATTTTATCAATACCTGTATCAGCCACCTTCATTAGTTTATTAATGTTCTCCTTGAAAAATGGGATATCGTCTTTCCCCATTTTTCTCGTAAAAATTTGTATTAGTGCGTTGTCATATTGAGTGTCATGAATAGTTGAAGCGAACATGTGCTGCGAAAAAAAAGTAAATGGGATTTTTAGCTGCTCATTTTTCTCAGTTCCTACTTTAGATAGAAATAATTGATTTGGGTAAAGCAAACCTTCTATTTCTTTTTTCTTACCAGTTAAGTATTCACCGTATGTTGTCTTTTTACCTTTAAGTCGGCTAAATAAAGTTGCCGGCTGCGTCTTTGGATAAAAAATCAAATTTTCATACTCAATCTCAAATTCTCCAAACCCAATAGAGTAAATATACCTCATCCCTTCATTGGACAAAAAGTCAATAGAAAACTCAACAGGTTCTTTTTCATTTGCACCATCTAGTCTATAGGGTTCGTATGCTGGTATTTTATCTTTCACCTTAAAATCGGCAGATTCAAATACCAAAAACTGAAATGCCTTGAAAGCTGTAAGTAAATTACTTTTCCCAGAAGCGTTTCTTCCATAGATAATGGCTGTAGGCAGGAAATTGTAGTTTGACTTATTTGTAACAACCTTGTCCAATTCTTTGACCTTATTTTCTGCAAGCATTGAAAAAGTTTGCCATCCTTTAATAGATCGAAAATTTTTCACTTTAAACTCTAGTAACATACCCTATATTAAGTTGATATTTGATTTTATTTTGCAAATATAATGCGAATATAGAAAAAAGCTGATAACAATCGCTAAAAATTCATTGACTTATGAGCTACTTGCAAAGTATAATTGTATCTGATACTTTTATAGCTATTAAAAAAGAGTAAGCCAACGAATTTTAGCGTGGCGTTAGCTTATATTTATTCTTAAGACTCTCATATGAAAAAGACTATTTTACTTTATCCAGTTATCTTATTTTTCATGACATTGACTATTGATTCCTTAGCTCAGTCAAAAGAAAAAGAGATATTAGATGCCAGAATAATTGCCTTTAACATGCGTGACATCGAACAATATTTGTACAACATGCACGATTCAGTAAGAATAGTTGCATTTCCAAATACAGTTCATGCTAATAACATTGAAGAAATGAGAGAGTTGTATACCTTAGCCTTTAATGCAAAAAATATGGGTGGTACAATCAGAGTGTTAGCACGGAAAAAGTTTGGTGAATACTATATACAAGAAGAATGGCTCGAAAAATTTGAAAGTGAACCTGTTACAAACTATACTCTATATAAATTCAAAGATGATCAGATTATAGAAATTATTTACTTACCGGCTAATTGGAAGATGCAAAACAACTAAACCCCCACTGGCGCGGAAGTTATTTCCGTGCCAAATATATATGTGCCTAACTATTGAGACTACTTGTCATAAATTCATTAATTTGAATGGAAGTGAAGCATAAAATAAGAGATCAAGTAAAACCCTATTTTCAAATAAGATACACTTTTTGGGACAGTATCTTAGTTTTCTATTCTTATTAGTGTTAGGGTTAAGGAAAAATTTTGTAGATATCTTTTCGGTGAGCAACTCTAGCGAACTGAACAACTTCTTCATCAACGAATACACCTATTCGATAATTTCCTGTACGTATTCTGAAGGCATCGTCAAACCCTGTTAATTTCTTTATTCCTGAAAGGTCATCGAAGTTCTCAGCTTTTTTAACCAATTAAATTATCTCTAAAAATGCCTTTCTTGTTTTTCGGCTGTTTGATTTTATCCAGATTCTTACTAAACTTCTTTAGGAAAGCAACCTGCATTAATCCTTGAGTTTCGATATAATTTCATCCTCTGTAGTGAAATCGGAACGGTCAGCTTCTTTCATGAGTAATGATAATCCCAAATCCTCTGTATCCTCATTTGAAAGAACCTTCGAATTAACACCCAATTTCTGGAGTAACTTAGAAATAAATTGCAATTCCTGCTGATTTTTAGGGCTTATCACTATTGAACTCATATCACAAAGATAACAAATTGGAGAAATGGAAACTAACATTCGGAATAAAAACATAGCGTGTTGCTCCCCACTGGCGCGGAAGTTATTTACGCGCCAAATATATACCTAACTATAGACTACTAGTCCTAAATTCATTAATTTGAATGAGAAGTGTAAAATTAGAGATCAAGAAAAACCCTATTTTCAAAATCAGTCACACTTTTGGGGACAGTACGGTACATTTTTCAACGGGAAATTTTATTTACTAATAGTTGCCATATGTAAGACCCCTTGGGTAGATTTTACATGTCTAGAATAATAAATTCAACACGCCTATTCATTTCAATGGCATCTGAAGACCTTTCATCTACTAGCGGTTTTGTTTCTCCAAAACCAAAAGATGACATCCTTTCACTATTAATACCCACCTCAACTAAATATTGAAAAACAGCTTGTGCCCTATCTTCGGATAATTTCTGATTATAGTCAGCTTGTCCTATTGAGCATGTATGACCATCTACTTGAATTTTAATTTTAGGATTTTCCTGCATAAGGAGCTTAATCTGTTGTAGTTGAGTAATAGAAGCCTTCCTTAAAGTAGCTTTATTTAAATCGAAGTACACATTGTTTAATGAAATACGTTGTCCTATTTCAAGTGGAAATAGTTTGAAATCATGAATAATAGTATCATTTTCATATTCATTAGATAAATCAACGATTTCATTTTCAACAGAAACATAATTTTCGGATTGGATAGATATATTATATAAACTTCCTACAGGTAATTTTGTTTTGTAATTTCCAGTGAGTTTCTCAGTAGTAATAATGTCAAGTACTGTATTATTTCTTAAATCTTTAAAAATAATTTTAACATTGCCCATCGGTTCGCCTGTATTGCCGTTTGTTACTTTTCCAGTAAGTAACCCATTTAATAAAACTGGTTTACCATCTTTAGTAGGGTATAGTAATATGTCACGATATACCGTGTCGGTTTCGTAGATATATTCAGCTTCGAGCATTTCAGCTTCGCTAGAAATTAAATTATCGCTATAAGCGAATAATCTGTAATTAGTGTTAATAGGGAGAACAACTTGAAAACTTCCATTTTGCTTTTCTGCTCTAAGCTGGCTTACGGTTAATCTTTGTTTTGTATCTCTAAATTGAATTAAAGTATTAGGAACGGGTTTCATGGTTTGCCCGTCCAGCACTCTACCTTTTAATACGATTACAGGATCTGGTAGCTGAAACAGAGGAAGTTCCATGCGGTAAATGTCTGTATTGTCAATATTACCTCTGGAAAAATATGCATACTTATTATTAGGAGAAAGGTTAAAAAATATATCATCTTCTTCTGAATTTACTGCAGAACCAAGATTTTCAGGTTCTGACCAATTTGTCCAAGTGCTATCTAAGCGATGAGTCACAAAAATATCCTCTTCTCCATAGCCTAGGTGACCTTCCGAAGAAAAGTAAAGTGTTTTGTTATCCATTGCCAAGAAGGGAGAGGCTTCAGCATCTGCTGTATTAACAACATCTCCAAGGTTTAAAGGGGTAGACCAGCGACCGTTCTTTTGCCTGAAAGTAACGTATAAATCACGATCACCATACCCCCCAGTTCTTTGTACAGACATGAGTATAGCTTGTTCATTATTCGATAAAAAATAATTAGCATATTGAGATAAATTTTCGTCATTTTCAATAATTACAGGCTCAGGATCTGTATATCCAAATTCATGTCTTGAAGCGATGGATAGACCTGCTATCATTTTATTTCCCTTATAGTAATTGCCTAATAATAGATCGTAGTAATAATTTCTAGGGGTTATTGAGCAGATAAAGTTAGGTCCTTTATTATTTAATGGCGCCCCTAAATTTTGAGCTTTCATCCATTCATCATGAATAGAATCGTAATCTGAAAACCAAATATCCTCTGCATCTTTACGTCCTCCTATATTGTGAGGGTAATTAATCCTACTAAAATACATGCGATTTCCATCGGGGGAAAGTACAGGTTTTAACTCTTTAAATTTAGTGTTCACACTATCACTTAAGCGTATTGATTGATGTGCATGTTGAAACCCTTCGGCAATATTAGGCTTTATTTCAATGGATTCATCTGAGTCAGATATTCCAATAGCATCAATTCCATTATAGCCTGGTACCTTTCTTCCGTTTAACACTAATTTCAGTGCCATTACTGGGTAAGGTGTTTTTTCTATTAAAACACGAAATAATCGATTTGTAAGAGGAATAGGTTTTGGGTTAAAGGATTTGATGAAATATTCTCGTCCGTTGTTATCATAAAGATACAGCTCTGAAATGGCTGAAGGACTAATGACCTCAGCAATAATAATTTGTTTTGCATATATAGCCGTATCGAATTTCACTTTTATATAATCAATTCCATTTGCTTTTTGAGGAATCCAGGCGTGCAATATACTTTTGCTATTAGGCATAATATTAGGTTCATCTAATACTTGTATTGCTTTATGAGCTCGTGGGTGTAAATGATGTAAATGATGATTTGATTTTTTTTCACTAGAAAATTCGATTACTTCTGAAGCCCAATGAACAGTTTGTGAATGTGAAACAGTAACTCCAAAGAGAAGGATATATATGTATAAACTATAAAACTTAATACTCATTATTAGTAGCGCGATTTAGGTTGTGCGTGTTCACTAAATTTAAGACCTAGATGTATTTCGTATGTTCCTATAGCTCTATTGTCATATCGTAGGGTTGAAGTATTCATATCATAGCTAAATGCTACCTTAAAAGCACTAGTTTCCATTTCCATAAGCATAATAAATGCATCATTAATTCTAGCCCAACCCCCTAATCTTACGATAGTATTTTTAAAATAACCATCAGAAAGTGTATTGGTGATATAAGAAACATATGATCCAAAATTTTGTTGAGATGTTCTGTTTTGTATAGCTACTAGTGCGTTGGCAGAAATTGTTACATGTTTTGAAATATTAAAAAGAATACCTCCATGGTACTTATAGAGTAGGGGCAATCTGCTTTCTGAAGTAACTAACATTGATTCATCCGGATTGTTTAAATGTGAAACAGAAATACCTGAATTGATACTTTTAATTGTTTTACTTTTTTCAGCTACAGGGTTATGCCACCAAAACATTCCAGCATTTATATCAACAAAAGTTCTGTTTTGAAATTGAGAAGTTTCTGAAGCTGCAATACTAGAGTTAAATCCTACAAAAGGGTCATACTGTTCTCCCCATTGTAATTTAGAAGTATCAATGGTTTTATTAATCATACCTATTTGGAGGCCAAAGCTTATTTGATTGACTAAATTATGGTCGAAAGGTAAATTATAAGCTCCACTAGCATTAATCCCAGTAGTTTTGAAGCTATTGTTCTCCCCAGCTAAGTCATTATATGCAGAGATTCCCATACCTCCTACATGACCATAAGGCTTAATGTGTTTTGATTTGTAGTAGGGCATGATTAATGACATTTGGCTTGTCGTATAAGGAAAAGCTAATGTCTTCCATTGGGTACGATGGTTCATGTTTACCGTAAAATCATCTTCAATACCTGCAAGAGCAGGATTTAAATATAGTGTTGTATTGAAGAATTGAGAAAAAACGGCATCCTGCCCAAAAGTGAAATTAGGTACGAAATGCGTCAACATGACGATAACTATAATAATGCTTTTCCATTTCATACATTACCTTATCTCACAAGTGAAACTGTTCCAGCTTTTTCGAAAGGTACATCATCAAAAAACACACCTCTTACAGTATAAGAAAACACACCATTTTTTTGGAGGTTACCATTAAAATAACCATCCCAACCAATAGTATTCGCCTCTATGAAGCTTGAAGTTTCATAAACTTGTTTTCCCCAACGGTTGTAAATCCTAAACAGGAAACCGCTTTCTTGAACACCTTCAGCATATACTTTTACAGCTCTATTTTCAGGATTATTAGACTCTGGACTGAAAACATTAGGTATATATAAATTATGGTTCTCAACGTCAGTACATTCTCCTTTGTAGTCACCATGTGCTTCATGCTCATTCCATTCAGATTCTTTAATTTCAATATTTTCGCCATCATGACAGATATCAATAATCGGGTCTTCCACCGTACATTCTCCTTTGTAGTCACCATGCGCTTCATGTTCACCCCATTCAGACTCTTTGATTTCTATATTATCACCATCATGACAGATGTTAATGATAGGGTCTTCCACCGTACAGTCTCCTTTGTAGTCACCATGCGCTTCATGTTCACTCCATTCAGACTCTTTGATTTCTATATTATCACCATCATGACAGATGTTAATAATAGGGTCTTCCACCGTACAGTCCCCTTTGTAGTCACCATGCGCTTCATGTTCACTCCATTCAGATTCTTTGATTTCTACATTTTCCCCATCATGACAGATGTTAATAATAGGGTTTTCAACAGTACAGTCTCCTTTGTAGTCACCATGCGCTTCATGTTCACTCCATTCAGATTCTTTGATTTCTATATTATCACCATCATGACAGATGTTAATGATAGGGTCTTCCACCGTACAGTCTCCTTTGTAGTCACCATGCGCTTCATGTCCAGCCCATTCAGACTCTTTGATTTCTATATTATCACCATCATGACAGATGTTAATGATAGGGTCTTCCACCGTACATTCTCCTTTGTAGTCACCATGCGCTTCATGTCCAGCCCATTCAGACTCTTTAATTTCTACATTTTCACCATCATGACAGATGTTAATAATAGGGTCTTCAACAGTACATTCTCCTTTGTAGTCACCATGCGCTTCATGTTCACTCCATTCAGATTCTTTGATTTCTACATTTTCCCCATCATGACAGATGTTAATAATAGGGTCTTCCACCGTACATTCCCCTTTGTAATCACCATGCGCTTCATGTCCATCCCATTCAGACTCTTTGATTTCTACATTTTCGCCTTCATGACAGATGTTAATAACAGGGTCTTCAATTACGCATTCTCCTCTGGAGTCACCGTGTTCTTCGTGAGACGACCATGCAGACTCAGCAATTTCAATGGTAATAGGGTCATTAGGATTATTTACAGGGAAATGGCAGATAGTAATTAGCGGATCATTGACTTCTACAGTACATTCTCCTTTATAGTCACCATGTGCTTCATGCTCATCCCATTCAGATTCTTTAATTTCAATATTTTCACCTTCATGACAGATGTTAATAACAGGGTCTTCAATTACGCATTCTCCTCTGGAGTCACCGTGTTCTTCGTGAGACGACCATGCAGACTCAGCAATTTCAATGGTAATAGGATCATTAGGATTATTTACAGGGAAATGGCAGATAGTAATTAGCGGATCATTGACTTCTACAGTACATTCTCCTTTATAGTCACCAT
>JAOULS010000114.1 GCA_029881895.1 Cyclobacteriaceae bacterium
TATGCTTCTGAAATATTGCTCCCTTGAAGCTGAACCACTAACGGGAAATGGTTACGGGCAGCCTCTGTTAATTGATGATAGAAATCATTCACCCTATTGGCAACTATAAAAGAAGCAGCTCTCAAACCCGTAGAAGAAATACCCACAGAAAAAGATAAATCTGGGGTGAGTTCTTTAAACACTTGTCTACCAAACACATTCGTATTATCTCTGTTTTTGGTGGTATCCTTAGCGTAAGAAACCCCTTCACAGATAAACTCCTCGATTAAAAATTGCGCTTGCATCGCAGTAAGCTCTTTTTCTTTTCCCAATAGTGTTGTTAAACTAGTATCCATTTCAATTAACATTTAAAAGGTTGACTTCCACCCTGCCAAGAGGCAGTAGATCATTGGATGTAGAATTTTCAAATTGTGCTTCCCCATTTAGCCATACGATTGCGCCTGTAGGACATCTTTTTGTGGCAGCATCATCTGCCCGTTCATTCAACTCGTAATTGATTACGGCCAAATTCTGTTGAATGCTAATAACATCTTGCTGTGCATCTGCCACGCAACGGTTACAAGCATTACAGGCAACCGAACACTTAGACAATGCCTCATCTCCTTCGAGGAGTGACTTACATTGCACGATTAACCTTTGATTGATTGGCATAATTTCAAATAATCCTTTTGGACATACCTCCACACAGTCATTACAGGCAGTACACAATTCTGGTATCACTACAGGAAGACCATTGTCATTCATTACTATGGCATTAAAATCACACACATCGGCACAATCGCCTAAGCCTAGACAACCCCAATTGCATTCTTTTGGTCCTCCACTTACTACCGCTTCACCTCTACAGGTTTGTATTCCTCCACGATATTCTGCCATGTTTTGTGCTTCAGCAATCCCTCCTGCACAAAGCAATCTTGCCACACGTTTTTCTTCACTATTTGCTTCAATGCCAAGAAAATCTGCTATTTTTTCAATTGCCGAAGGTGAACTAACGGTACATTTTCCAACGTTCATCTCATTGTTGACCACTTTTTCCGAAAAAGCCCTGCACCCAGGCACGCCACATGCTCCACAATTGGCAGAAGGAAGCATCTCTTCGACCCTATCTATTCTTGGGTCTTCGTAAACCTTCATTTTCTTATAGGCTACGGTTAAAATCGTACCAAACAATAGTCCTATACCGACCATTATTGTTAACGTGATGTAGACCTCTTCGAACATTCTATTTTTTAGTTATATTCTTCAGCAATTTTAATCAATTCTTCCAGGTTAGGTTCATTCGCATTTAAAGGTTTTCCTGGATGAATTATATGTACAGGACACAAAACGGCAGCATCAACCAGTTCTTTAAACGTTCCTGCTTTTGGATCAGCTACATACGCCATTTTGTCGGCATTGTAGCTAAACATTCTATCATTGATATCCGTACACTCATTACATGTAGTACAAGAGGGCGTTTCTATCCAAGGCTCCTCAATAACAGCTTCTTCTTTTTCTTCTTTTATTTCCTCTTCAAGTGTTGATTCTATTAGATCAGCCTCCTCCTTTTCCTCTACTACAACCTCACTATTGCTTACTTTAGCACTCGTTAGAGGTAAATTATCCATGTCCAGCAAAAAACTAGTGAGCTTTTCCATGGCTTCTTCTGTGGTCTTTTCCCTTACTCTTTCTATTTCCTCATTCAATTCATTCCTTACTTTCGCAATTTCTTCTTCCGAAACAGATTTAAAATGATTTCTTTCTCTTTCTATGGCTTCATCTACATGGTAATTATGTATCCCTGCATTTTCTTGTAAATAATCCCAAAAGTCGAGTCGTTCCTTACACGCCAAAACAATAGAAATAGACACAGCCATTTTTTGCAATTCACTTTGCTCATCTACCACCCAAATAAAGGGTACTTTGCTAGGTACGTCTTTCTGATCTAGCGAAAGGTAATCAGCTAGTGGTATCAATTTATCATTCCAATACTTTGAATCTATATATAGATAATGAGCACTATATGATGTATTGATAAACGTATAATCTGCTATGGTAAAGGGCAATTCCCATACCTCCTCTTCATCTTCGGAGGTAATGATTTTAGTGGAATGCAATGGCCAATTTGTCTCTGTCTGTGGGTTATTACTTACATCGAATCTACTTCCCCACTGTGATGATAAATTTCCGTTATACTTAAACTGTGGGAAATCTCTAGATTCTACCGCAGCACTACCCCACATATAAGGGCTACTGTAATTTACATTCGATGGACAAAGGATGTTAAATAATGCGGGAGAAAAATTACGTAACCCCTCCGAAAGCCCTTGAAATAAATACTCAGGCGAAATGGTAGAAGATTGTAACACATACGTATTTCGATGAGCGATAGCTATTGCTGCTAACTCCTGTCGAAACACAAAATGAGTAGCATCAGAAGACACTCCATTTTTTTTGTAATTTTCCAATGAATCTCTTTTTAAAGAGATGATTTTAATCGGAATATTTTGAGACATTAGCTTTGAGAAGCTTGTCAACTCATCACTTTTTAAAGTGCTTAGCTCTGTAATTAAAATAACTGGAGGAAAACAAGCCATTTCCTCATCGGTAAACATTCGCCATTCAAATCCAGAAAAGTAGGCATCATGGATGGACTCTATGTATTTCCCCTCTACTTCGAGCTGAGCAATTCTAATAGAAGAAATAAATTTTTCATAGGCAAGAATAGACGTGTTAAACTGAGTTACGGCTTCTTCACATCCATTCTTATCTGTAAACTCAATGTATTCAGAAGTACTAAAAACATCGTTAAGATTTGTTTTTTTACTTGAGTAAAGTTCTTTATGCGCAAGAATTGTAGCTTTTTTTTCAAAAAACAAATCCCCTTTTTCTAAAATTGTAATAGCATTTTTAATTCTTTCGGCTCGTACTTGAGTCATCAACTCTGAACCTGATTCAGGATTTACAGACGACATTTTATCAATATTAATTAGCGAGTCAGCAAAACCAATAGAAGACTTAAGGTTTTTTGAAAGCTTCTCCCCTGTTTCTTTTTCTCTTTCTACTGCAAGTAAATCATTTAGCTTACCTACTAATTTTTTGGTCGTATTCAATAAATCAGTACTCTTTAACGCTACTTCATTATTTAGTATCCTATTGAAAATTTCATAAATGGTTTTTTCACTAAATGGAATCAAGTAGCCATTTTCAGGGAAATTTGACTTCAGAAGTGCGATGTCCTCCTCAAATTGTTTCGCATCATCTCCATTTACCTCTATTTTAGATTTCAATTCGTCTATTGCCTCCATCACGATTGGTAGAGCTGCAACAGATTCATCGAGGGCTTGAATTTTTTTAGAACAATGCCCTACTATTCTGACCAAATTTTGCTTGAGTATTTTCGCTTTTCTTTCTTCGGAACAAAAACGATCTACTGTGTCACGCAAAACATCATCTAACGATATGCATTTCGAGGCTACCTCATCAGAAGGGTTTCCATTTATCCAAAAGGGGAAATCTTTGCTGACATAATCGTGTTCTTGAAAGGAAGATAATATAACAGGAGTAAGTCCTTTTTTTTCTTTTCCATCAAGCACAGCACCATCTCCCCTATAAAACGCCTGTATCTCTTTCCATTTCCGACTCATTTCTTCGGTCTCTACTGGCTCACTTTCAACCAGTTTAGGCCATATAGGCGTATGCTTCTCATCTGGGACAATCCCTTCATTTGTCACCGTAAAATTTTTAATTTCAGGGGAATCGATGTTGAAAAACTTAGCTAAAGTATCTTCATTATTTTTTTTTGTAATCATAGCTCATAAGTAGTAAAATGATTATCTATATAGCACGCTTATCTAATTCTTCATTCAGTACAGACATTTTTTGTTCAGCGGTAAACCCTAAATTATGAGCACCATAATCGTCATAACACTGCGCTTCTTTATTTTGATAAAGAAGTCCTAGGTAAAATTTACCATTTTCATGCTCAGCTAAATGTCTAGCTGCATTAATATCGGTATGGTCATGTTCCACTGAATTCTTGAATGTTTTTTCTGCTTTTTCATCCAAAACAATTCCATTTTCATTTTTTATTAAATGAAAAGCATCTTTCCCAGAGGTAAACTCATCTACCAAGTCGGGTTGAAACACTGGGCATCGTTGTACAATATGAACGAATGAAAATCCTTTATGCTCATGTGCTGCATTTAATGTGGCATATAGATGAGCAGGGTTCCAATCAACGGTTTGAGCAACAAATGAAACATTCGCTACTCCTAGTGTTGTTTGGAGAGGATTAATAGGTGGTAAAATCGAGCCCCTCGGTGAAGTATTCGACTTAGTTCCAACTCTTGATGTAGGTGACGTCTGGTTTTTAGTTAAACCATAAATTTCATTATTAAAAAGCATCACCGTCATGTTAATATTATATCGGATCGCATGCACCCAAGCACCTGCACCAATAGAACAACAATCCCCATCTCCTGTAATTACAAAAACATCTAAATCGGGTCTTCTAAATTTTATCCCACTAGCCACTGGAAAGGCCCTACCATGTAGTCCGTGGAATCCGTAGGTTTTCATATAATGAGGAAAACGGCTCGAACACCCTATGCCCGAAACAAACACTGTTTTGGCAGGATCCAATTGTTTTTCTCTACAAAGTTTTTGAATATTTGTAAGTACGGAGTGATCTCCACACCCAGGGCACCATCTCGGTTCAGCCTTTTCATAATCTTCAAGCGAATAATACTTATCGGGTATTTCACACGCCATATCAAGTTTCAATCCAAACATAATCTCTTATTTAATTTTTTACTTAATATTCAATTCCTCTTTTATTTTAGCCAATATAATTTTTGGCTGAAGTGGTTGTCCTTTCACATTCGAAAAACTATCAATATCCACTAATGTCTGCGCTCTCAATATCCATGCGAGTTGAGAGTACCTCCTATTTTCTTCATCAACATAAGGTGCTTTAGCGTCATCACTATAATTAATCTCAATAGCGAGTACTTTTTTAAATCGTTTAAATATTTCTTTTAAGCCTGGCTCCATGGGACTCAAAAATCTTAAATGAAGTGTCGACACTTTTGCATCAAGAGCTATGGCCTGGTCTACCGCCTCTTCTATTGCTCCTAAAGTTGATCCCCAACTCACTATTAATAAATCGCCACTCTCTTCACCATGTATGACAGGTGGATTCAACGTTTTTTTGATGGTCGCTAATTTCTTGCTTCGTAACTCACTCGTTTTTTGATTATTATCAGGATTGTATGACACAATTCCATTTTCATCATGCGCTAACCCTGTCAAGGTATAAATACCTCCTGCTTGACCTGGTATTGGTCGTCTGCTTAGTCCTGTTTCCATATTCCAATCAAAAGGCTTCACCCCTTCCTTCCAAGGACTTTGATCTATGGGAGGCGAAAACCAATCTTTTTCGGCTTTCGGTCTTGGAAAGGGTTGCTGTCCAGTAGCTAGGTTAGCATCTGTAAGCACAAATACTGGAATTCTGAATGTCTCGGCTAATTTTCTAGCCAACACAATAAATTGGAAACACTCTTCGATAGTAGAAGCAGCTAGCACTACCTTAGGAGAGTCTCCTGGTTGACCATACAAAACTGCTAAAAGATCTCCTTGCTCTACCTTGGTAGGTAGTCCAGTAGAAGGCCCTCCCCTTTGCACATCAACAATAACAAGGGGAACTTCTGCCATGGCTGCCAGACCGATGAACTCCGTTTTTAGTGCTATGCCAGGCCCAGAGGTAATCGTGATGGCTGTTTTGCCTGCATAAGAAGCCCCAATTGCAAAACCTATCGCTGCAATTTCATCTTCTGCCTGATGCACTACTCCTCCTGCTCTATCTAATACATCTGCTAAATAATGTGAGGCTGAGGTAGCAGGTGTAATAGGGTACATCGACACCACTTCAATGCCTGCAGCCAACACTCCCATTCCTATCGCTTCGTTTCCATTCATCACCACCAATTTTTCTTCTGTAGGTAGAACTGGAATTTCATATATTAAATCGAGGTGATCGCTTGCCCATTGATACCCCGCTCTTAAAAGCCCTAAATTAGCCTCTATTACTTCATCTTTCTTTTTCTTAAACACATACCTGACTTGCTCTTCTGCTCTGCTCAAGTCCCTTTGATAAACATGACTAAGCATCCCTAAAACCCACATATTTTTACCTTTACGAGGGTTTTTTACTAGCTTGAGGCATTCTACTTCCATCGGAATTTCTCTTACATCAATACCTTGACGTTTAAAATCCTCTACCGCTGACGCATACTTCTCCTTCACCTCCTCCGAACTATGCGTTGCCCACTTACTTTCCAGTAACATAACGGTACCCTCTCGGTAGGCGTTCTGTACAATTCTGGAATAGGGTACTTGCTCATTAAATGCCACTAGCAAATCTGCTTCGTTGCCCATGTTGGTTATTTTTTTTGAACCCACACGTACCCTAATTCCTGATGCGCCTTCTCTGGTTCTGGCAGGAGGCTGTATTTCTGCTGGAATAATTTCTACCGTCCATACACCATTGCCCATTTTTGCAGAAATAGAAGCAAAACTTTGCCCACATTTTTGAGCTCCTTCGCCAGAATCACTTACAATTTCAAGAATGTGTTCACCAATTATTTTAGCCTTAGTATTTTGGCTCTTTACAGCAGGAGTTGTCATTGTATCGTTGCTCATAGATATATTAATTAAATCATCAGACAAACATATAAATCACTTTTCTATGCACTACTTTCATGCATAATGTATTCCACACTTCATTATTTGGCATGTGTAATTACGATACTAATATCTTGTTTAGACTGTAGAAATATTATGACACAAGTCATGTACTTGGCAAAATTTACTCATGTTTAGATGTAGGTGATAACAAATATTAATGAATACCTTAGTTGCCTTTTATTATCATTAAACACACCAACGTACACCTCAAAAAAGCAAGAAAGGCTATTCCATTTATTTGAATATTAAATTTGAATAATTCCAAATTACTCTTTCTCAAGTTTCTAATTCAAATTATCAATTCCTCTACCTATATTTGCATCCTAATATTAAAAGCAAATGAAAAAGCAAATCGTAACAACAAGCAGGTCGTTAACAGAAGAAACCGAAGATAAATTAAATGAACAAATAGACATGGAAGGTAAATCTTCTGCCTATTATTTATCAATGGCTTCTTGGTGTGAAACAATGGGGTACAGTAATGCTGCACAATTTCTCTATCGTCATGCTGAAGAAGAGCGTCAACACATGCTCAAAATATTTGGATATGTTAATGATGCAGGAGGACACGCATTACAACCTGAAATTACAGGGATCCGACATAAATTTGATAGCTTAAGAGAAGTGTTCGAATTGATTTTAGAGCATGAAGTAGAAGTTACTAAGTCTATAAACACTATTGTTGACCATTGCTTTCAAATAAAGGATTTCACTACATTCAATTTCTTACAATGGTTTGTGACCGAGCAACGTGAAGAAGAAACGTTAGCACGTAGAGCCGTTGAGCTATTTGTCATCATTGGCGAAGAAGGTGTTGGCTTGTGGACGATTGACCAAGAAATAGGCAATTTAGATAGTTTTGCTACTGGAACAGGCCCAAATACTACTGGAGCTATTTAACTAAACAGAAAAAATTACTTAACGGCTGCCACAAAAATGGCAGCCTTTTTTTGTAAGTTTGATTTCAAAATAGGTTACTATGATCTACGAATTTAAAGGGTTTATTCCAGTTATTCATACCTCTTCTTTTGTACACCCTCAGGCTACCGTTACGGGAAATGTAATCATTGGTAAAGACGTATATATTGGTCCTGGGGCTGCCATTCGTGGTGACTGGGGAGAAATAATTATTGAAGACGGCTGCAACATACAAGAAAACTGCACCCTTCACATGTTTCCTGGGGCTACTATGACACTAAAAGAAGCTGCCCATATCGGTCATGGTGCGATTATTCATGGTGCTACGATTGGAAAAAACACATTAGTAGGCATGAACAGTGTTGTCATGGATGATGTAGTGATTGGTGACGAATGCATAGTAGGTGCCTTATCTTTTATCAAAGCAAAAGAAAACATCCCTAACAGAAGTCTTTTAGCTGGAAACCCAGCCAAAATTATTAAAGAAGTGAGCGATGAAATGATTGCTTGGAAAAGCAAAGGAACAAAACTATATCAATCACTGCCTCAAGAGTGCTTTGACACCTTAAATGAGTGTGAGCCTCTTCGGGAAATTCCGGCCATTCGACCCAGTCAGGAAGCTTTATTTGAAACATGGAATACCATTAAGAAAGAATAAACAATTTGAAAAACGATTTCATTCGTTAACGCAGTTGTATGTCAACTGAGATAACCGTTACTTAGGATCCACTGAAAAACACAAAAAATATTATTTCGCTTACATTGAGGTAGTTTTACAGTATATTATTTTTTAGTAGGTTCACAGTTTTAGAATCAAATTGCCTAAAACCCTTGCACCCAATTTGATGATAAAGGGATGTTTTTTCGTTAGCCTCAGGCACTTCATCTACTTCACGAGCTTCCGTTCGAAATATAAGCATATGTCTTCACTTCGCCCGTTCGTATCTAAAGCACCTGTGGCTTTTTCAGAAGACCCTACTTAACGGTGAAAATGAAACGGATGATCATTGTTGTTACAGAAATAGTTGTTTTCAACATTCCTTTTGTTCTTTCTAAATATGAATAAATTAGAAAATTATATTTATATTAGATGTCTTTATAGGAGATGTTGATAATTCTATTAGCGAGTAAAAGAAAAAAATGTCAAAAACAATTGGAATAATGATGTTAAAATATCCACAATTTTGTTGCTC
>JAOULS010000115.1 GCA_029881895.1 Cyclobacteriaceae bacterium
TATTATTTCAAAACTATTTTTATCTCGAACTTCTACTTCTTCCTTGTTAAAACTTATTGTTCCAAACCACGATTTTTCATACCCTTGTTCACAAGAAAAAAACAAAATAGGGAGTATTAAAATCAAAACTAATTTCCTGTTTACAGTCTTCATTATTTTATAATTTGTTTGACTTTATAGGGCATATACAATACGTATCATTTAAAAAGCACGTCTACATTACGGTAATATAAAAGTATAAAAACTTACTATATACCTTCTTTAAAAACAGCTAGTGTTTGTAATATGGATTTACTTTAGGTGTGTATTGTGACGATTAAGGCACGTTTTTATGCCAACCCCCAATAAAATATGCCGAATACTGATTACTATTACCGAATACTGATTGTTCGCTTTCTATATATCAATTTAGGGTAAAATTCGAAATATATTTGCTCGGTATTAATATTAAAAATCACAAGAAAATGGATAAAGGATTAAAGGAAATTATAAATAAAAGTACCTACTTATCAGAAACAGTACGATCAGATGGCGAAAGTTTAGGCGATAAACTAAAAGACAGAGTTTTAGGCGACAAAGCTAAATTTATGTTTACATGTCCCTCTTGTAAAAAAGAATATACCACAAAAGAAAGATATAATGTGGAAGGTAATTATGTAGCCGAAATGGGCAGAATTAAAGCAGAATCTGCCATAAGAAGGTTCATTCGTAAAACAGTTGGAATTGATAAATTAAAATACATTCCAGTAATTGGTGTAACCCTTTACGATCATTTTGGCGATCTATATCATAAAAAAGAGCAACAAGCCTCTGATGCGATAGAAGATAAATTCGGATTTAAATATAAAAAGGAAGCGTTTTCTGAGTTTGAAGGAGTCTTTATGAAATCAAATTCAAGCGACAAATACTGCTGTAAAGAGTGTGTATGATATGTCAATCTCGCAGAAAATAATATTAGGGAATACACCCATTTTATAACAAGTGAGGTAGTCAACAAATATGGCATTGTGAAATAGGAATGTCAGGATATAAAGAACCCAAGGTTATCACAAAATTTTCGCGCAAGGTGTCGGAGTATAAATCCTATGATAAGCATTCGACATTACAAATGTCAATAGCGGATGACTAGCGCAAAAGTTACTTCTGTGCTTATCTGTATCTAAACTAAGGTCGTGCTCTTCAGGATTTGCAATCCTGAAGCCGTGCCAAAGGATTTGTAATCCGTATAGTTAAACAAAAATGACTTAATTCAAGTCTAACCATTGCGTATTCCATAATGTCCTTATATACTGCTCAATATATTCTTCTACCTTTTCCACAATATTAATCCTAAGCATATGACATCACAAATGTCGAATAGCGTAAGGGTTCTTGATCGTAAGTAGGTAAGCATTCATATCTATTTATGTCATTATTTTGTGACTAACAATTTAATGCCAAATAAATAAAGAGGGGTGAAAAAAGCATTTTTCACTACAATCATAATCAAATACCAATTATATTTGTGTCTTGACAGAATAATATAATGCGAATCATTATAGCCGGAGCAGGGGATGTTGGCTTTCACCTTGCGAAATTACTAGCCTACGAAGAGCATGACATCGTTTTAATCGACAAGGATGCAAATCTGCTTACTATTATTTCGAACAACCTTGATGTAGCTATTGTTCGTGGAAATTCCACTTCATACCAAATATTGGAAGAAGCAGATGTGAAAAACGCTGATTTGTTAATTAGTGTTACTTCGTCTGAAGAAACGAACATTACTACTGCCATAATTGGCAAACACTTAGGTGCTAAAAAAACCATTGCACGTGTACAGAATGTTGAATACATTTTTAACAGGGAGTGCCTTGATTTACGTGATTTAGGCATTGATGAGGTGATATCACCTGAGTCATTAGCTGCAAAAGAGATTAAGCG
Source organism: Cyclobacteriaceae bacterium (assembly GCA_029881895.1). Taxonomy (GTDB): domain Bacteria; phylum Bacteroidota; class Bacteroidia; order Cytophagales; family Cyclobacteriaceae; genus JAOUKH01. The sequence goes on from JAOULS010000115.1 coordinate 1,924, forward strand.
ATTACTTAAAGAGGCGGCACTTACCGATAGCTTTGAGTTTGACAATGGTAAATTGATGCTCATTGGTGTAATGATCGATGAAAACAGCTTATTGAAGGGGAAAACACTTTTTGAAGCATCTCACCTTAATCCCGATAGTAATTTTATTACCGTAGCAATATTGCGTAATAACGAAACGATTATCCCACGAGGAGACAATAAGTTTACGTTGGGCGATCATGCGTATTTTATTGCAGAACCAGCAGGAATTGACAGGGTAATAGAGCTTGCTGGGAAACCAAAAATTGGCATAAAAAATATTATGGTACTCGGAGGTAGCCAAGTTGGCTATCATACTGCCAAGCGACTAAGTAGGAAGTTCAATGTCAAACTTATCGAAAAGAATAAAGAAAAAGCATTCGAGTTGGCCGATCAACTAAAGAATGTAATGGTGATTAATGGCGATTGTAGAGATGTAGAGTTATTACAGGAAGAGGGTATTGCTGAGATGGATGCTTTTATTGCAGTTACAGGAAATTCTGAGACCAATATTATGTCATCGTTAGTGGCAAAAAAACATAATGTTAAAAAAACAATTTCATTGGTAGAGAACATGGACTACATCCATTTGTCACAAAATATTGGCGTAGACACCATGATTAATAAAAAGCTTATTGCTGCCAATTTCATATTTAGGTATATCCGAGAAGGCGATGTGATTTCACTTACTAGTATTCATGGGGTAGATGCGGAAATTTTAGAATTTATTGTTAAAGCAGACTCTAAAATAACAAAAAATGCCATCAAAGAACTAGATTTCCCCAAAGAGGCCATTATTGGTGGCGTTGTCCGTGGTGGCGTTGGTTATACGGCAATGGGTGACTTTCAAATAAGACCGAAAGACAGGGTCGTTGTTCTATGTCGATCAGGATGTATTCATCCTGTTGAAAGTTTTTTTAAATAGATAAATATGTTTCTGTTTTGTACCTTATCCATATATTTATAAAAAACAACTTTAAACCATCACACCTCATATAGGGCAGATAACTATTTTCAGCTTTATTAGATAATGATGCTATCATAATGCGATTTAATTTTAGAATAGTAATTGGGTTACTTGGACTCTTAATATCCCTAAATGGAGTGTTTATGCTCCTATGTCTCCCTTTTTCTATTTACTATAATGAAAATTGGATTTCTATACTATTAAGTGGGGTCATCACGCTAATTGTTGGAATAATTTTATGGTTTTGGTTTCGGAAATACCCCAACAAGGAATTAAAAAAACGTGATGGGTACTTAATTGTTACACTAGGATGGCTTAGCATGTCTTTTTTTGGTACTCTTCCTTACATACTCTCAGGTTCTATTCCTTTTTTTACCGATGCCTTTTTTGAAACAATCTCTGGTTTTACTACTACAGGTGCTTCCATACTTAACGATATTGAAGCCATGCCAAGAGGAATCCTTTTTTGGAGAAGTCTTACTCAATGGATTGGTGGAATGGGAATTATTGTTCTTACCGTTGCTATTCTCCCTATTTTAGGTATAGGAGGGATGCAACTATTTGGAGCCGAAGCACCTGGGATAACCCCAGATAAGCTAAAACCTAGAATAAAGGAGACTGCTAAACGGCTCTGGATCATTTATCTTGGTCTTACGCTTTTGGAAATGATATTTCTGATGTTTGGGGGCATGACTTTTTTCGATGCCATTAATCATGCTTTAACCACCATGGCAACGGGAGGTTTTTCTACCAAACAAGATAGTATTGCTCATTATAACTCTCCATATATCGAGTATGTTATTGTTGCTTTTATGTTTTTAGCAGGTACTAGTTTCACTATCACCTATTTTGGATTAAAAGGGAAGTTTAAAAAATTATGGGACAATGAAGAATTTAGGACGTACCTCTTTATTGTCATTTTATTTTCCGTATTAATAGCCATATCTATTTATATTATATCAGGGTCATTAGTAGAAGAGTCGTTTCGTCAATCACTTTTTCAAGTGGTTTCAATTATTACCACTACAGGGTTTGTATCTGCAGATTACACGATGTGGGGCTCTTTTTTAACAGTGTTTTTCTTTATTATGATGTTTATGGGGGGGTCGGCCGGCTCTACTGCTGGTGGCGTGAAAATAGTTCGTCATATTGTTCTGTTTAAGAATAGTTTTCTCGAAATGAAACGTCAATTACACCCTTCGGCAGTAATTCCTGTACGGCTTAACAAAAAGGCTATTAATCAAGACATCACCTTTCATGTATTAGCTTTCATGATGATTTATTTTTCCATTTTTGCAACAGGGTGTATAGTTATTTCGCTGACAGGGGTAGACTTTATGACCGCAGTGGGTGCAGTAGCGACATCATTAGGAAATATTGGGCCTGGTTTAGGTACGGTGGGGCCTGTAGACAACTTTTCTCATTTATCTGATTTTGCAAAATGGTTTTTGGGCTTTTTAATGCTATTAGGAAGGTTGGAATTGTTTACCGTATTGATGCTTTTTACTCGTTTCTTCTGGAGAAATTAGTGGCTATTAGTCAAAATAAATTTCTGATGAAGGTCAAGCACCTGATGAATTAATAGTTCTGTTTCATTATTTATGATCACATAATCTGCAAGAGCTATTTTTTTTTCATCTGGCATTTGTTTTTCTATTATACCTTGAATTTCTTCTTTCGATCGTTGAGAATCGCGTGCAAGTACCCTCGAAATTCGAAGTTCTTCTGGCGAAGACACCACGATGATTTTGTCGAGTTGTTGATACGCATTAGATTCATACAATAAGGCTGCCTCTTTAAGAAGGTAGGGGTGATTAGCATGGTCAACTACCCAGTCATGGAAATCTTTCCCTACTCTAGGGTGAACGAGCTTATTTAATATCTTGAGTTTCTCTTTGTTTTTAAAAACGATGGAAGCTAGGTAGCTTCGGTTGAGTTCTCCTTTTTCAAACACCTCTTCACCAAACTGTTTGATTAGAGCTACTTGTAAAACAGCATCGTTTGTCATTACCCATTTGGCACGAGTATCTGCATCATAAACAGGTACGCCAAGCGAGTTGAAAATTTTACAAACTACGCTTTTGCCAGACCCAATCCCTCCAGTAATGCCAATTTTTAATGGCAACTTATTCATAATGTATTTTTATAGCTGTAGTATCAGTAGATACAGAGGTGATAAGTTTAGGGTAGCGAATTATTTCAGGAAGAATAGTCGAATCGATTTTAATCTTCTCAAAGTCTAGTGCCACAATAATAGAATCTTCTACTAATTCATTTCGCAAACTGTTTTTCATTAAAATGGATACTTCTATGGTTGAATCAGGAAGAGTAACGCCTGTTGGGAAATGATTGATCCTCAAAGGTACAATACTGGTAAAAGAGATAAATTCTTCAACTGAAAACTGAACATTTATTTCCGTTGGGGAAATTTCCAACAAAGGTTGGCTGTATCCTCGAATCTTAAAATCTACAAATTCGTCAAAATCATCATCGATATCATTTTCTTCGATGGCCATGGGTAATCCATCTGGCAATAGATTAATGATCGATTCAGGGCCAGTAACAATTACGGAGTCTGGAGTAGCTTGTAACTTGCTTGTAATTCGATATCCTGATTCTAAAAGTATAGCGGTACTATCAATCTTAACGGCTAGTTTTCTAGTTTTTTTACGTTCGACATTAATATTTAATGTGTCTGTAACAATATAATTAACCCTTAACTCTTTTAGTTGTTCGTTTATCACAGGCAATAGACCAGCGCAGGCTATTTTTTTTACATCAGCAGGTTGCCCTAATGGAATATTTACGGAAGGTAAATTAAAGGCAAATGTTTTTCTGAAAATGGTCCACCCACCACCAGTAACATTAATGATTACTTCGGAAGGAAGATCATTTATAATTACATAGTGCTCCTGTTGAAACTCAAAATGGATGGGATAATTGATACTAGCGGTATAATTCTGATTTAAAGAATTAAAAAACCAGAAAGTAGTAGCTGCCCCAATTGACAGCAATACTGCTCTCCAGCTACTTCTTGAAGGGAGGAGTGAAGTGATATTTTGAAATATGCCCCTCCAATTCATCTATTTTTGTTCTCTTTTTGATGCTTCTAGTGAAATAGAAGATTTGTCGATGGTTAATTTAGTGCTTTTGTCCACTTCAATGGTTACGGTTGCTTCTTCTACTGAAGATATTTTACCGTGAATCCCTCCAGTAGTTACAACTGCATCTCCTTTTTTAATTTCACCTAAAAATTTCTTTTGGTCTTTTGCTTTCTTTTGCTGTGGGCGAATCATAAAAAAATAAAATACCACAAAAATACCGCCCCATAATACTAGTGTCATTGGGTCGAACCCTTGACTACCTGCTTGTAATAATACTGTTCTAATCATTGTTCTTTTATATTTTAAACAAACTTAACGTATATAATTGAAACATCCCAACCCCTAAGTAGAAGGAGTTGGGATGTTTATTAGATTAATGTTATTCCCCTTATTTTACAGGACCATCCGCAGGAGTTACTTCTGCAGCCGCTGCAGGCGTAACCATCGCTTTAATTCTTAAACGCGTTTGCTTAGGCCAAGTATTGGCTGTTACTGTTACTGTTTTATTTTGAACGTTTGGCTTTCCTTTACTGTTGAATTTAGCAGTAATAATTCCTTTTCCACCTACAGGAATTGGTTCTTTCGACCATGTAGGAACTGTACATCCACAAGATCCTTTCGCATCTTGGATGATTAACGGAGCCTCACCATTGTTTGTGAACTCAAATGTATGCTCTACTACATCTCCTTCATTGATTGTGCCAAAATCGTGATCTGTTTCGGTAAACTGAAAAACAGGTAATGGACCCTCTGGTTTTTCTTCTGGTTGTGCTGCTGCTGCAGGTGTAGCTGCTGTAGTAGCCCCCCCTTGTATTGCCGCTATTTTTGACTCTAGCTCAGCTATTTTTTTCTCTTGCTCTTTGTTGTTTCCACAACTAGAAAGTACGATTAAAGCACCAACTACTGTGGCAAACATGTTCATTCTTGAAAGTTTCATTTTCTATTTTCTATTTTGGTTTAACAATAAATTAATTCTCTACTTCTTTATCTCCACTTTTTATGTGTCCAATAAGCTCATCTACATCAGCTAAAAGTTGCTCCGCTCTTTCTTTCGCATCACTCACTACCTTTTCTCCTTCCGACTTTGCCGCAGTTACTGGAATTTCTTTCCCTTGAATTAAATCATCAATTAAGTCTTCCAACATTTTTTTATATTGGTCTAACTTAAAAGAAAGCTTATCCCTTGTATTTGCACCCGTATCGGGAGCGAATAATATTCCTAGAAGCGCACCTGTAGCTGCGCCTGTTAAAAATGCTAATAATGAATTTGTTGATTTCTTACTCATAATTTTATCGATTATCTAATAATCCTCTACCACTCTTTTTAATTTTTCCTTGGTCGATTAATTCCTTGGAAATAGTGTCTAATATACCATTTATAAATTGCTTACTCTTAGGAGTACTATAATTTTTCACTAACTCAATGTACTCATTGATGGTTACTTTTACAGGGATGCTAGGAAAATTTAGCATCTCAGTCACACCCATTTCCAACGATATTCTGTCTACTGCTGCCAATCGATCAATGTCCCAGTTTTTTGTTCGTAAAGCAATCATTTCTTTATACTCTGAATCAAGATCTAATGTTTCATCATAGAGTTTAATAAAAAACGCTTTATCATCCTCCCAATTGTAAGACAGTTCTGTCAACTCGAAGTCTTCGGGCGATTCTTCGTTTATCTCTTTAATCGTTTTTAGAACCATACTCCTCACGATTAACTTGTTTTCTGTCCAATTAATATCTTTTTCCTCCATATAGGAAGAAAAAAAATCGTTTTTAAATGTAGCTTTTACCAAATGTAAAACAATTTCAAAATCGTCAGAATAAGCCGTTTCGGGCTTATCAAGGTATTCAATGAACGTTTTGTCATTTCTAATAAGCTCTTTATACCAACTTTTTAAGTCATCTATTTCGCTACTCCACGACAGATTATGCTTCAATATCGCACTTTCAACTGACTTATTAAATTTTAAGGCCTTTATTAACAAATTTTTAACAAAATTACCTCCTTTTACTCGTTTGTCAGTTTCAGCAAACTGAGCAAATTCGACAAGTAATTGTAGCATAAGAACATAACGATCATAAATTTTTTCAGCCTCATTCACCATGTGAGAGCGAAAAAATTTACGATCCTTCTCAATACTTCTATAATAATCGGAAATTGCATTTGTGGTAGCAATATTTACCTTTTCATCTTCACTTGAATTGACCGATACTCCTTTTTGTCGATAATATTGGGCAAATAATTTTTTAGCCTCATCACGCTGTGCTTTTAAAAGCACAGTGTCTTGCACCTCCATAGAGTTTAAATCAGGAGCAAAAGTTTTTTCAAAATTTTGTCTGCCAATATTATAATGCGAGTCTTTGCTTTGCATAAAAGCAAAAATGGTTTGCATGGTTTTAATTCGTAATGTGCGTCTATTAAGCATTAGCAGAAAATAAAGAACGTTTTTATATGAAAAAAGATAGATGTTGTACCTCTATTAATACAAAGTTAGTTAAAATGATAGTTTAATCTTGCCCATAGCATCAATTCTTTCTTGTGCTAATTGTATGGCTGCCTCTTGAGCAGGAATTTTATTCTTTTCGGATACATTTAATATATTGATACAGGTGTCATATATTTTTTCCGCATGCTGGTAAGCCCGCTCTTTGTTATATCCTCCTAAATATTCGGCATATACATTAATTAGCCCACCTGCATTAATCAAAAAATCAGGCGCATAAATTATATCTTTATCCATAAGCATTACGCCATGTTTTTGCTCGTTTTCTAACTGATTGTTAGCGGCACCAGCAATAATTTT
>JAOULS010000116.1 GCA_029881895.1 Cyclobacteriaceae bacterium
TTTGAAAGCACTATCTTTAATTTACATAGGGTCTGCTAAAAAACACGAAAAATATTATTTCGCTTACATTGAGGTAGTTTCACAGTATATGATTTTTTAGTAGGTGCACGGTTTTAGAAACAAATTGCCTAAAACCCTTGCACCCAATTTGTTGATAAAGTGATGTTTTTTCGTTGGCCACAGGCAATTCATCTACTTCACGAGCTTCCGTTCGAAATATAAGCATATGTCTTCACTTCGCCTGTTCGTATCTAAAGCACCTTTGGCTTTTTCAGCAGACCTTACATATTCTAATCCAGTGTCTTTTTTCAATAACATAACTTACGTAATTACACGTAGTTACAATTTAAGTGTTGACTCTTAACAATGTTTTGCAACCAAATATTACCTTACATAGATAAATATAGTTGCATGAAAAAATACAAATCAATCGTACTCTTTTTGAGTTCTTCCACCAAAATATATAATGCGATTCCAAATGAAATATTTGAGAATTGGGATATTTATTTTTCTAAAACATACAATGACCGCCCACTTATAAATAAATCATTAATCCCTCAACTGATAATCTTAGACACTTATAATTTAGGTTTTGATTTTTTGTTTCTGTTAAAACAAATTTCTGAAATAGATAAATGTCCAATATTAGTTATTGATGAATATGATCAGGAGGTATTAATAAATACAATTATTAAAAATGGCGCATCTTCCTACATACAACTCTCAGAAATAAGTCAGCACCTAGAGAACAAAATAAAAAATCTATTACCAACAAATCATTGAGTTCAATATTAATTTTCAATAATCACTATACGATACAAGTTACCATACTTCTATGTATAGTAAAACATTTAATAATGATAGTTGTTATTAACCATATAGTAATAAATGTGTCTATCACCCAACCCCTTATTGACTTTCATAAATTACGCATTCTCAATAAAATACGTGAAACACGTAGTACAATATACGACTATTCACTTAGTAAAGATTCCTATTATTTGTTCAAATTTGATTAAAATTAATCATGTTATTAATGGGGCAAGCACTAGAAATTTTTCAAACACCAGCAACAGAAAATGAAATGGTAGGAGTTATCAACCAGATAGAAGAAAATCTTCTGTGGATTGATTTTTCTGGTGAAATCCTAAAAGGAAATCAAACAGTAGTTATAAAAACAGGGTATTCTCAAAGCGAACTTTCTTCGATGAGAATATTTGATTTTTGCTCTGGGTTTAATAGATCTACTTGGCTGTTACATATTAATGGGCTTCATAAGTGGAAAAAAGTAAGTTTCAAGTGTTCATTCATTTCAAAATTGGGAAAAGTACTTCCTTTGTCTATCAAAATGGTACTTGCTACCTACAACAATAAACAATGTGTGTGTATCATTGCCAAAGATTATGAAAAAGTTAGTATTGAGAGTTTCAATATGAAACGAATAGCTTATGAATATGACAAGTTGTCGTATCGGCTATCACATGATTTACGTTCTCCGATTAGCACCATGCTAGGCTTGGTTAACCTCATGGGCAAAAATGCATCTGATGATCAAAAAAAATGCCTCCGTCTTATAGGCAAAACACTAGACAAACAAGAACAATTAATGACAGACATACACAACCTGTCAAGTATACACACCTCCACACTTGAAAATGAAGAAATCATTTTTAAAAACTTAATTGATGAGATTATAAATGACATATCTGAAAATTTAGAAACCTCCACTAACTATTCATTCCAGTATAATCTATCCAAACCATTTTATAGTGATTCACACCTCATCTGTAAGTTATTAAAATGTATCATCAACAATGCCTCTAATTACAGCAGCATTGATGATCAACAATCAGAGGTTAATATCATTGTAGAAACAAATAATATGGGGGTAAACCTTGACATTAGTGATAATGGGTTTGGTATTGATCCTGCGATTCACCACCAACTATATGAAATGTTTTTCAGAGGTACAGCCTATTCAAAAGGCTCAGGTCTGGGGTTATACGTAGCCAAAATAATCATAGACAAACTCAATGGAAGCATCGATTTCACTACAAACAGTACAGGGACTACCTTTAAACTATTTATACCAACTTCACTTTAAACACATCAAAAAATGGAAACTATCATTATCGGAAAACTATCATATCAAGAGCTTGAACTAGCAAAGAAAATGATTAATGAAGGATTTACAAAAGCATGTTTATCCATGAGTCAGATATTACAAAATTCAGTAAACATCAAAGGTATGGATTTAGCGATTGAAGAAATAAATGATGATTTGATGTGTACTGAAAAAACAGGAAAGAATGTTCACGTACTAAAAACAGAATTAAAAGGTGATTTAGAAGGGATTAGTCATTTGGTTTTCTCTGAAAGTGATGTGTCCACTTTGCACAATATCTGTCTTCCTCCAGCAATGTTGTTAGAAGACAACTTAAAAACAAAAAAAATGAAATGGGCTATTTTGGTAGAAGCTGCTAATTTAGTAGCTTCAGCGGTACTTAACCAACTCGGCAATTATTTAAACTTAATGGTAATGCCAAATGTACCTTCGCTTAAAGTGATGAATGGCGAAAAAGTAAATGAACATATACAAGGCGAGTCACTAACCCATGACTATCCTATAAAGCTAAAAGCGACCTTTTACTGCCCTAATTTGGATGTTTCTTTAGATTTAATATGGCTCTTAGAGAAAAATTTTATTGATAATGTAAAAACAACAGCAGGGAAAAGTACTGTTAATTTACATCAAGTACCATCTAAAAGAGTTGCTCAATATGCTTAACAATGTTAAGCATATTGAGCAACTCTTTTATTTATGAGTGTTCCCATTTATAAGTAATTTCTTCGTTAGAATATTGAATCTAATAAACAAAGCTATTCCCACTGCACTTAGCCCTATTAGTAACCCATACCATATTCCTTCAGCACCCCAATTTGCCACAAAACCCAAATAATATCCTATCGGCAATCCTAACCCCCAATAAGCAATAAAAGTAAACCATGTGGGGATTTTAACATCGGACAATCCACGAAGAACACCTAAACTCACCACTTGAATACCATCGGAAAGTTGAAACAATCCTGCAATAATAATTAGTCCAGCAGCTTGCTCTATTACCATTTGATTGTCAATATATAGTGAAGGCAGGAAATATCTCCCCACAATAAAAATAACCGCCCAAATCAACATAAAAATCGTCACCATCATATAAATTGAAAAGCCTGCTCGTCTTAACATTACAATATCTTTTCTTCCTAACTGGTTACCTACACGAATAGTAGCTGCTGCTGACAAACCACTCGCCATCATATAACTTATTGCGGCTAAATTTATTGCTATTTGATGTGCTGCTAATGCTTCGGCACTAATCCACCCTATCATAATTGCTGCCCCTGCAAACGCACTCACCTCAAATGAAAATTGCATACCCGCTGGGATTCCCAAATTCAACATTTTTTTAAACATTTTATTCATATACCCTCCAAAGTAGAAGCCACCTCGGTAGATGGTAAATCTTTTGTTTCGATATATGTATAGTCCCATGGCGATAGCCATCACTATTCTAGAAACTAAAGTAGCATAGCCTGCGCCTAACAGCCCCATGGCAGGAAACCCAAGTTTCCCATAAATGAAAATATAATTAAGTACAACATTTATTATATTAGAAGAAACCGTAATGTACATAGCTTGCTTCGTGTTTGATAGCCCTTCTGCAAATTGCCTGAATGTTTGAAAAAACATAAATGGAACAATTGAAAAAGTAATAATAGCTAAATATGGAATGGCAAATTCCACTACTTTTATTGGTTGATTCATAAAGTACAGCCCTTGGCCTCCCAATAAAACCAATACAAATAATATCACTCCCGTTACTCCATTAATAACAAGCCCATGTTTTAACACTTGTATTATTTTTTCCTTATTCCCCTCCCCGTCAGCTTCAGCTACTAATGGTGTAATCGCATAGGAAACTCCTATTCCAAAAGTGAGCAACATAAAAAAAACAGCATTTCCAAGTGATGCGGCTGCCAAAGATACCGCTCCCAATCTACCCACCATCATATTATCTGCCACCCCAACCATTACATGACCTAGTTGACTAAGCATTACTGGGTATGCTAGTGTAAAATTTTTCCTGAAGTGATCTGAATATCCTTTCCCTTTTAACATTCGTCAAAAATAATTGAATTGATTTATCCAACAAGCAGACTAATGTAAAATAACCTCAATCACTTAAAATTCCTTCTGAAAAAAAATGAATGCATTGTTTTCATAATTAACCTTAGGTACTTCAACACAAGTGGAACATTGAGAAACCATATCGCATATTTCGTTTCATATAACAATCGTTTTTGTAACGCATACCATTCTGTTTTATTTCTACATAAATGAAATGCCTTTTCACAAACCATAAAAGTAGTCTCCATTTGTTTGCTTCCTTTCACATATTGCCTACTGCCTAAAGATTTTTCCACTTGCCTTTTTTTTACTAGTACTGCATTCGTAAAACAGTATTTCCAATTTCGAGATGATCGAATCCAAAAATCAAAATCCTCATAGGATAGCGTTTCATCATATCCTGATAATTCTAGGTACACCTCTTTTTTCACCATTATGGTAGGAGGACAAATTACATATTTATGTAATAAAATTTTAAATATATTTCCTTGAGGCACACTTTCACCTTCTTTATAATGAAAACGAACATGCCCCCCTTTTTCATTAATTATTTCAGCATTGGTAAAATTCACGCCACATAAATCCGAGTGATTACGAAAAGCAGCTACTCCAAGCTCTACCCTAGTTGGCAGCAATAGGTCATCTGCAGCTAAATCAATGACAAATTCTCCTTTCGCTTCTTTTAACGCTTTATTAAAAGCACTACAATTCCCAAGGTTTTGACTATTTCTTATAAATTGAATGTTATCTATCCCTTCAATAGCCTCTTGAATTGCTTTAATGCTCTTATCTTGACTAGCATCATCCATTACAATCAATTGGATATTTGAATACGTTTGATTTAAAACAGACTGTATGGCTTCTTCAACAAAACGTTGGTGATTATAACACAAACAAATAACCGTTACAAGAGGGCTTTTATCTATCATAACGCATATCTAAAAACATTTTTTTTTCCCTCCACACCTCCAACAGCCCTTTTAAATTGGAAAAGACCTTGATTACAGGTTCCATTTACAGATGATATTCCTAAATCAATTCGTTTGAAATTTTTAATACTCGCATATCCATATTCGTATTCTAACGCCAAGACAAGCGGGCTATACTTCATGTATTCATGAAAATAACCATGATAGAAATTATAAATAATGTTATCATCTACCTTTACTGACAGGATAGCTGCAATCATCAATTGATTATCATACACTCCAAAACCAATGTACCTGTTAGGGAATAAATTCATTGATTGTACTAGCGCATCGTAACTTAATGTTAAAGGATATTTTTTTCTATTCATATTACCCTCAATTAACAAAAAAGCCTCCTCAAACTCTTCTTTCAAAAGTTCACGACTATAAAAATTAGATTTTTTACAACGATTTAACAGGTATTTTTTATCTGCATTAAGTTTAGAGGAAAATAATTTTTTTTCTATTTCAATATGCTGGTTGAAATCAGAACATATATTATCAAACCCTGCATTACGGATTGATCGTTCAAAAGAGTAATACCCATAACACTGAGGGCTATTCCTGATTTCTATAAATTTCAATCCACTTTCCTTAAAATCATCAATTATATATTCAAGAAATTGTTCTATTACATTTGATTTTAACGCTTTAAAAGCAACAATTCCACCAAAAGGGCTGTTGGGTAAACTTACTGCAATATTGTTTTTTATTCTAAAATAAATATATGCGCAGAGAGTACTTTCATTTTGAATGATATAACACCTAAGATTATCTTTTTTATTTCTATTTGCAAAATCAGGTCGGAAAAAAAATGAAAGATTATTGAGTTCATCATCCTTTAATTGTGGGAAGGATTTTAGAAATTGAAACTCACTCATGCTGAATTACATCTGTGCCAATAATAAAAATTCATCGTAATCAGTTATTGGTCTATCTTCTTCAAACAAATGTGAAGTAGCAGATAATAAAATAGCACCACTACTAAATGTAGTAGTCATCCAATGTTTGGGAGGAATATAAACGATCTGATTTGGACGATTTAATTCAAATGAATACTTCACCCCTTGTAAATCCACTAACTCCACTTTCACCTCACCTGCTAAGCATACGACTATCCGATGACTATATTCGTGACAATGATTCCCTCTTTCAACCTCATTTTCAACATCATACACCCAATAAATTCTTCTTACTTTAAAAGGTAAGTGATCACCTTCCTCTATGAATGACAACACACCTCCTTTACTAGAAAATTCTGGTAACTCTATAAATTTCGGTGAAAACATTTGCTCCATTTACTATTAATAAGGAATTCCAATTTTCTTATATATGAAATGCATGAGCCACGCAGGCCCTACGAGTAAAAACTGAAGGTCTTTAAAAAAAGATGGTTTTTTGCCTTCAACATGATGTCCGTAAAATTGACCCATCCAAGCCAGTACAAACATAACAATAGATATAAGCCATAAAGGTGGTAATTCAGCAGTACCTAATGAATTTGCTATATACAAACAAAACAATCCAAACCCTGCCATCCCTACACTTAAGGAAAAAGAAAGTGTGATATAGTAAATTAAAATTAGTAAAAGTAGCACTGCCGCCCAGTTAGAATACCAAGTATTTCCCAACACTTCAACTAATGTTTTATTTGGAATACTCCAAAAAAGCCCCACTATGCTAAAGAAAATAATAGGTACACAAATCCAGTGAATTAATTTATTTGTTGAATTTTGGTGACTTTCACCATACTCATCCAATAATGCTTGCATTTTACTCATGTCAATTTATTTTTGTTCTTACTTTATTCCATGGTTTTACTTGCCAATGTACTTTCCCTGTTGTTAAATGATTTCCATTCTTATCATGAATTTTTACTTCACATAGTACAACAATCGCTTCCTTCGTTTCTAATGGCACATAAATATTTTCATTCATCCATTCTTTCGTGATTTCAAATTCACCAAAAGCATCCATTTTTCCTTGATAAAAGTACTCCATTTCTAGCTTTTGCATAATAATACGATACTTTTTCGAATCTAATTGATTTACCAAAACAAAACCAGTTGTAAACTCTGAAATAGTCGCTAGTCCACAGGCGTGCAGCCCCTTTATGTGGTTATAATTACTTTTTTTATATGGTATAATTGTTTTCACTCCATAATCACGTACTTCGATTATTTTAAACCCATGAGGTTTATTGAATGGTATCATCCTAGATAACCCCATGTTGAGCACTCCCAAGTAAAATTTCGAAGTTTTTGCTTTTTCAATTATTAATTTAGTGTTCATGAAATTCGAATCTAGATATAGAATGGTAAGATATAAAAATCTTTTACTAAATTCGAAGCTAGCATAAAGACAAATAACGAATGACAATAGATAAAAAGTCTCCTTCATTACTCATTTCCGTATTACCAATCTTATTTTTAATTCTTTTTTTAGCCATTAATGTGGTTATCTATGGAGAGGATTCATCCTATGGTCCAAACCAAATTGCGCTATTACTTGCTGCCTCATTTGCTGCGGTATTAGCATTACGCTTAGGATATAATTGGGAAGAAATATTAGATGGAATAGTAAAAAGCATAGGCTCAGCTATGTCTGCCATACTTATATTATTCATGATTGGCTCTTTATCAGGCACTTGGCTTATAAGTGGCGTAATTCCCGCAATGATCTACTATGGATTAGATATTCTTAACCCCACCATCTTTTTGTTTGCTGCCTGTGTTGTAAGTGCTATAGTATCCTTAGCCACAGGGAGTTCCTGGTCTACCGCTGCTACTGTTGGCATTGCGTTAATTGGTATTGGTCAAGCCATGGGGATTCATGATGGCCTTGTAGCTGGGGCAGTAATTTCAGGGGCTTATTTTGGCGACAAGATGTCTCCATTGTCAGACACCACAAATCTTGCTCCGGCCATGGCTGGAACTGATTTATTCACACATATTCGATACATGGCATTAACTACAGGGCCTTCGATTACCATCACACTTATTATTTTTTTAGTGTGGGGGTTTACTTTAGATACCTCAGCCAATATCAATGAGGTCGCAAATGTTCAGGCTGCAATCGCTTCTAAATTCAATATCAATATTTGGCTCTTTTTAGTGCCTATTTCAGTCATTATCATGATTGTTAAAAAAATACCTGCCTTACCTGCCTTATTTATAGGAACGTTGATAGGAGGTGCTTTTGCCATTGTTTTTCAGTCACATTTGTTTAGTGAAATTACAGGTATATCAGACAATGTTTGGGAATCGGGCTACGGAGCTGTGATGCAAGCCATGTTCACCAAAGTAAATATAGTTACAGGAAATGGCATGGTAGATGAACTTCTTTCTTCGAAAGGGATGTCAGGAATGCTGAATACGATTTGGCTCATATTAACCGCTATGATTTTTGGTGGGGTAATGGAGCGTGCTGGGATGTTGAAAAGAATTGCCACCTCAATTATACAATTAGCCAACTCAACTGGGTCGCTGGTTGCCGCTACTGCAGGAACTTGCGCCACTTTTAACATTACTGCTTCCGATCAATATATTGCCATTGTAGTACCTGGTAGAATGTTTGCGGCTACCTATAAAGAAAGGGGGCTTGCACCGGAAAATTTAA
>JAOULS010000117.1 GCA_029881895.1 Cyclobacteriaceae bacterium
TAAAATATCATTCCCATTAATTATAATGAAGGGGCAATTGGTTAAATATAAACATAAAATTACAATATTACTATTTTTATTAGTTTATTATATAAGTTTTTTTTTAAATAACAATTAATTTGAAGTAATTAATAAACCTATAGAAGCAAAGCAGAAGACATGAACAAATCGAAAAAAGATTATCATACATTTCCAGTACACTTCGAGTGCCTCATGGTACTTCATCATGATATATTCACAAAAAAAAACCTGTATCACACGTTTGTAACGTATTATACAGGTTAAGTTTAGGCAATGCTCAACACATAAGATAGAGCATTACGATGGTGTAGAATTATTTTCTATCGCTATACCCTAGTTCCAAATCGTGGGCTTGGGTACATGGGTTTTACCTCATCAGTTACTTCTACACAACCATCATATCCGCCAGGGATAGGCAAAAAGTTAAAAGCAGTATTCGCTACTACTTCTGACGACATATATCCCCAAATGGACAATTGCTTAATCATTACATAGGATGGTTTTGTTTCAGTGGTATTGCCTTCGCTATCGGTAATCGTGATTTTAGGGTTATCCTTTACTTCCTTCTCTAACACTAATAAATAATTTTCCTTTTCTTCAGAAGTCATGTCTGAGAAATCATTGGTTTTATACACTTCTAATCCTTCCAATAGCACTTGTTGCTCAACGGAAGAGTAGAAACGAGAAACGATGTTATTAATAGGAACACCCACTTTTGCCTCTTTTGCGCCAGGCGACTTTGCCGTTTTAGGGAGTATCGCTTCTGCAATTTCTTCCAATAACGCCATTTGGTTATTACTTAAAATACCCACTTGCTCCTCGGGGTTGGTACAACCACTAAGAAACATTTCAGACCCTACAACAGTTCCTCCAACAATAAGTCCAATCGATTTTAATACTTCTCTTCTATTCATGGTATTTGTATTAAAGGTTTCCTTTTTTCAGTTCATCAATAGCATAATTCGCTGCTCTAGCTGTAATCGCCATATACGTTAATGAAGGGTTCTGACAAGCTGATGATGTCATACACGCCCCATCTGTCACAAATACGTTTTTTACATTATGTATTTGATTGTACTTGTTCAACATGGATGTTTTTACATCGTCACCCATTCTGGCAGTACCCATTTCGTGTATCCCTAGTCCAGGATTCCAGTCTGGTTTAATATTAGCTTTCACATCCGTACAACCAGCAGCTTCTAACATTTCAACACCCGTTTTCATGCCATCAGCGAACATAGCATCTTCATTCTCCTTCATTTCACAATCGATAATAAAAATAGGCATTCCCCATTCGTCCTTTTCCGTTTCACTCAAGGTCATTCTGTTTTCATGGTAGGGAAGGCACTCGCCCATATACCCTAGATAGGCTCTCCAACCTCCCAATTCCATCATTTTATCTTTAAATTCACCACCTAACTTTTTATCTGTATCTCCTAGATTACCGGCACCTCTTCCTGCTCCAGCAGAGAAGGAATACCCTCTAACAAATTTCTCTTGCTTATCATCTTTAAAATTCCTGAAGCGAGGAACATAACAACTTGTAGGTCGATGTCCACTAAAATATTTGTCTTCAAAGCCTTCAATTTTTCCACTTACGCTTCCTCTGTAATCATGATCCATAAGGTACCTGCCTAGGACATCGTATTCATTCCCTAGCCCTTCTGGAAATCTTTCCGATTTAGAATTCAATAAAATCCCTGTAGTATTGAGCGTACCTGCATTTAAGAAAATCACTTTGCTGTAATATTCTGTTACTTCCTTGGTATTGGCATCAATTACCTTCACTCCTATTGCTTTTTCTTTCGCATCATCGTAGATGACAGAATGAACTACCGAGTGAGGTCTTAGGATCATGTTTCCTGTTTTTTTAGCAGCAGGTAATGTCGATGAGTTGGCACTAAAGTACCCTCCGAACGGACAACCTCTTTCACATCTACTACGATACATACAAGGCCCTCTCTCATTATGTCTTCGACTAATATTAGCGGTACGTGCAGAGATGTAGTTGGTAGATGGAAAGCTGGCTTCTATCTTTTCTTTCAAAGAAGTCTCCACGCAATTCATGTCCATCGCTGGGAGAAATTCTCCATCAGGTATTTGTTCCAATCCATCTTTATTCCCACTGATCCCTGCAAATTTTTCCACATAACTATACCAAGGGGCAAGATCATCATATCTAATTGGCCAGTCTACACCATGACCGTCTTTGGCATTGGCCTTAAAATCCAAGTCACTCCAACGTTGCACTTGACGTGCCCACATTAACGACTTTCCACCTACTTGATATCCTTTAATCCAATCGAAAGGTTTTTTTTGAACATAAGGATGTTCATTATCTTTCACAAAATGATGCTCTGTAGCTCTACCAAATGCATAACACTTACTTAGTATAGGGTTTTCATCTGTTACTTTAGGGTCTATGACCATGTTTTGATCATCAGTCCAAGGCTCCATCGTTGCCGTTGGGTAATCGCCATGTTCAATGTTTCTCCCTCGTTCTAATACTAACGTTTTAAATCCCTTTTCTGTAAATTCCTTTGCAGCCCAGCCCCCACTCATACCAGAGCCGACTACTATCACATCGAACTGATTTTCTTTATTTGAATCTATATTAATCATTATATAATATTTTATATTAATTTTATTTAATTAATAATTAAAATAGTTAAAAATAAACTATTTTAATTTATCGTTTCTCTGTTTACCACATCTCTAATTTAGTGAATTTATCCAAACAGCAATATCTTGCAATTCATTTTTAGGAATGTGCGGTAACGCCACCATTGAGATTTGATACTCTGGCCAATTTTCTGGTTCTGGTTTATACACCAACTCTACCATTCGATCTGTAGTATAATTTTTAGCAGCTATTTCGGTATATGATGGGCCTATAAATTTTTGATCTTTTTTATGACAAGCAGAACACGTGTTCTTTGTCAGTAACTTTTCTACTTCATCATCACTTAGTGTGGTTGAATCATTATTAGTATTGGCATTACTCCCACTACACGCTATAGAAAAAACAAACGAAAGTAAAAAAATAAGGTTAAGAAATGAATTGGAGAATTTTGTTTGAGAGAACTTATGCATTATTACTGTATAAAATTAATCATTAAGAGATATGACTATAAAAATCAAGTATAAATAGACCTCTAATTTAGGTTAATACTCAAAATTATATGTTTAAAATATTTCAATGAATAAAATTATACACCTTCTGACGATTCATTTTTGCTACAGTTTTAGCGATATTAAAAACACATTAAAATTCATCCTTAATTAAGTGTGCGAAATATAACAGCCATGAGAATACTAATACAAAAATTTGCACAAATCTTGAATTTTTTAACGACACTAAAATCGCTAATGCTATTCCTGCCGACCTAAATAAATTTTTAGTATGGAAAAGACCAAACTCTTCGAATAAAACAGATATTACAATATTCGATAACAACACCAAGGCAAATAAACGAAAGATTAAGGGTGACGCTAACTTAAACTTCTCTTTTACTATGTCACTTTTATGAGTTAACACAGAGAACAATGCAATTCCTAAGAAATAAAAAATGAGAGGCTGAACTAAGGAGGCATAAAAATAACCAATATTACTCACCAAACGCTCCGTTTTCAACCAAGACCCCCACCAAATATCTACTAATAAAACAAATGCAAAAACCGTCCAAACCAGATGATACCAATGCACTTCATGTAGCTTAAAACTCCGTATTAATGTACCCCAACCAATAAAAAACACTGAAGCGACATATCCATAAAGTATTGCAACAAAAATGATTAGATATTCAGTCTGAGTGAAGTTTTTCATTAGACTCAAATCAAATGAATTATCAACAAATGCGATATGGAATATCAATAAAACCCCTGAAAAAGTAATGATAATTTTTAGAGCTCTTTCAGATCTAAAAATAACGCCAATAATTGTCAGAAAAGCTGCTGTAAAAAGAATATGCACTTCTAATCGCCAAAAAGGAGCATTGTTGAAATAATAGGTGTTAACAATCAATGAGACCATCAAAAGAAAAAACATAAACATGATCTTTGTGAATCGCTCTTTTAGGTATTGATATAGATCGACCTGCCTTGCAGATTCAGTAGATGGAAATGTAATCACACTTATTAGATACAAAATGATAGGTGTAGTCAGTGAAAGGAAGAAATACCCGATATGTTCAGAAAGCATGGCGTTCCGAACCCAAGTATTCCACCATAAATTAACTAACAAAACAAATTCAAAAACCGTCCAACCTAAAAACCAATAGCTTACTTTTTTATAGTGTAATTTAAAAAGACTACCCCATCCATGAAAGTATTCGGCAGCCACAAACCCATATATAATGGATGAAAAAATAGTAAGGTATTCTATTTGAGAGAAATTCACTTTATAAAAAATATGATGTATACATCAATATAAGACATTTATTTCGGAATTCAAAAAAGAGAAAAAAGTCAGATAGCCAGTGTTAAAAGAATATTTTCATGATTTTATAAACAGCCAACATATTCAATTATTTTATGTAGATTTAACTCTATAAACATCAACAATTTACCTTTTATTTTGTAAAGGTGGTTCAAAATCCACAAATATGAGAAAAATTCGTCCATTATTAAATATTACCTCCTTTTCAACAATCCTTGTTATTTGTGGCGTTCTATGCATTGCGATTTTTTCGATCGACATCATGCTACCACGTGGGGTGGCTATTGGAGTTCCCTACGTTATTGTGGTCCTAATCTCTATCCGACTAAAAAACAGCAAAGCGATTTACATCATCACTATCATTTGTACACTACTAACCCTATTGGGATATTATTATTCTCCAAATGAAGGTAAATTATGGAAAGTTTTAATAAACCGATTTTTAGCTATACTTGTAATTTGGTCTTCTGCATTTCTTTCCGTCAAAATAGACGATGCGCAAAAAGAGATAAAGGTATTAGAAGGGCTACTTCCTATTTGTGCCACATGCAAAAAAATTAAAGATGAACAAGGAAACTGGAGTCAAATTGAACATTATGTAAATGACCACTCTGAAGTACAATTTAGCCACGGCATGTGCCCTAGTTGCCTTCATGAGCTATATCCTGATCAAAAAGATCAAAGTAAGCAAATTACCTCTTAATTTAAAACTTCACCACCGTCACTTGGTCATCTAACGTGATTTCAGGATAAAACCGTTTCATTTGCTCACTCATATCATCATGATTCTTAAATCCATCATTAATCAAATCTTCTTCTTTCACTTCTCTCAACAAACAGACATAGATTTCTTTCACAAAAACTATCTTCTCTCTTTTCAACGCTGTGCTTTGCAACAACAGTTCACCAACACCAATACCTATACATCCCTTTCTAATTGTTGTAGATTTACCTGTATTTAATGCGTCAAATACATCTTCAAATAAAGTTAGCTTTTGCATAGTAATCAATTTAGGTGTAATATGTGTTTCAATTAAGTTCAGGAACTTACTGAACAAATTTACTTTGTTTAAGACATTTTTATAATGAACATTATCTAAAATAGTTGTAAAATCGTAACCTGAAAAACGATAAAGACAAAATAATCACAGGGTTACTTTCACCAAGAGGTTTAAAAATATCATAAAATAGCAAAAAAATATTCCATGAAAATATCAGGAAACATCATCGACATCGAAAACAAACGAATATACAAAGGAGAAATAGTAATTGAAAATGGAATAATTTCTCAAATTACTGAAAAGGATGATGTAGAAAATAAATACCTACTCCCAGGCTTTATCGATGCACATGTTCATGTAGAAAGCTCTATGGTAGTGCCTTCCGAGTTTGCTCGAATGGCAGTAGTTCATGGTACTGTAGCCACTATTTCAGATCCTCATGAAATAGGCAATGTGCTAGGAGTAAAGGGTGTAGAATACATGATTGACAATGGCAATCAAGTGCCTTTCAAATTCTATTTTGGTGCCCCTAGCTGCGTTCCTGCTACTCCATTCGAAACCGCTGGGGCAGAAATCAATACGGATGATGTTCGCTATTTATTAGAAAAGCCAGAAATCGTTTATTTAGCTGAAATGATGAATTGGCCTGGCGTACTTTTTAAAGATAAAGTAGTGTTGGAAAAAATTGCCATCGCCAAAGAGTTAGGCAAAGTAGTGGATGGTCATGCGCCAGGATTAAAAGGAGATCAGGCGAGAGACTATATCGCTGCAGGAATGAGCACCGATCATGAATGTTTTACAGCCGAGGAAGCATTGGACAAACTAAAATACGGCATGAAAATCCTTATCCGTGAAGGGAGTGCTGCTAAAAATTTCGAAGCGCTCATTGGTTTGTTGGACGAACATTATGAAAACATGATGTTCTGTTCCGATGATAAACATCCAGATAATCTAGAAGAAGGACATATCAATTTATTGGTAAAAAGAGCGCTAGCAAAAGGCAACGACTTATTTAAAGTACTACAAGCTGCATGTATCAACCCAATTCACCATTACGGGATGAAAGTAGGGCAATTACAAACCAACGATCAAGCTGATTTTATCGTAATTGACAACCTTGAGGATTTTACTGTTTTACAAACCTATATCGATGGTAAATTAGTAGCAGAAAATGGAAAAACAAAAATCAAGTCAATTCATAATGAAGTAATTAATAATTTCTCTACCACCAAAAAATCAGAAAGCGATTTCTACATCACCACCAATGGTGAGAAAATCAGAGTAATCGAAGCCATGGATGGCCAATTAATCACGAATGAACTCACCTACCGTCCAAAAACGGTCGATGGCTACGCTATTTCCGACACTTCACAGGATATATTAAAAATGACGGTAGTAAACCGATATCAAGAGGCAACTCCTGCGGTAGCGTTTATCAAAAATTTCGGATTGAAAGAAGGTGCTATTGCCTCATCGGTAGGGCACGATTCACATAACATTATTGCTGTAGGGGTAGATGATGCCTCCATCATGGAAGCTGTAAATATGGTAATCGAAGCAAAAGGAGGTGTGTCTGCTGTTTCAGCAACTGAAAAAGCCATTGTAGCATTGCCTGTTGCGGGGATCATGTCCCCTAAAAATGGGTATGAAGTAGCAAAGGAATACAAAGCGATTGATGCACTAGCTAAACAAATGGGGAGTACGTTACAGTCTCCTTTCATGACACTTTCATTCATGGCACTATTAGTTATTCCATCTTTAAAATTGAGCGATAAAGGTCTTTTCGAAGGAAATCGTTTTGAATTTGTAGACGTATTTTGTGAGTAGCGTGTCATTGCGATGATTTCGTTCCGAGAGTATAGAGACGAAGAAGAAGCCTGTCTGACTGACTAGGCAGGTAACTCTTCGATACACAAGGGAAGATCACCGATTATACTTCCTTCGTAATAACAGTACTGAAATGTCAAGGGTTCCTTTTTTGGTTGATAAGTAAGAAGTAAAAGACCTTGCAGATAGGGTGTAAAAAATACAATGATATTTGTATAATTTTTTTCAGCCCCTCTTTAACCTCTCCGAACATCCTTTCTTCGTGTATTTCTGTGCCAATATGAAGTAAAGTAACGATTAAAATCACACCATTTGCATCTCCTTCATAAGAACACTCCATAATGGAATATATTATTATTCCAACCCAAACGATTACCTTTTGTTAAAAAAAGCTATTTATATTACCTATAAAACACGAATATTACTATCTTAAAAAATATTTAAACTACAGCTTAGGTGCTGATGTTGAGATACTAACAATATTTCATTTTACTTATGAATATTAATAAAACAACTTATACCTACACGATGCAGTACTTCCAAACCACACGTATCAAAAAACTATTCCTTTTTAGTGCTTTTCTTTTCTTTTCTTCCATCGCTTTTGCACAGAATAATTCTGTTGCCATTGGTAGTGCTACGGTAAAAAATAATGCCGTACTATGGCTTAATGGTGATGGCAGTCAAGGATTGCTACTTCCTACTGTTGTAGCAACAGGAGATATAGTATCCCCTGATGCTGGGATGATTGTTTATCAAACTTCTGATAATAAAATTTATTACCGCAATGCTTCTGCATGGGTAGAAGTTGGGGGTACTGGAGGAGGTGGAGACTCCTATAGCCTTCGTCTACAAGGAAGCAATTTGGAATTATTAATTAATGGTGGGGTTCAAGATCAAATTGCATTGTCCACCTTCCCAGTTGGTGGTGACATTTCTGGTGATATAACCTCAGCTACTCTTGTTTCCATACAAGGTGCTGCTATTCCATCTGGAGTTCCTTCGTCTGCCGATCAAATATTAGTATATAACGGCACTTCTTGGGTATATCAACTTTTACCATCGGGCACATTCACTGGTGTAATTACTGATGGAACTACTATTACTGGTGATGGGTTAACAACTAACTTAAGTGTTAATGCAGGTACGGCTGCCAATCAAATTGTCCAAATCGATGGCACAGGAAAACTACCAGCTATTGATGGATCACAATTGACAAATCTTCCTGCAGGAACAGAAACTGATCCAATAGTGACAGCTATTTCAGGGTTGGTGAAATCTGATGGTACCACCATCAGTGCAGCGGTAGCAGGAACAGATTATGTAGCGACCGAAACAGACCCAACAGTAAAAGCAATAACCGGAATAGTGAAATCGGACGGAACAACCATCAGTGCAGCAACAGCCGGCACTGATTATCTAGCACCAAATGGTGATGGATCACAATTGACGAATCTTCCTGCAGGA